>NZ_KV832014.1:0-47041 GCF_001837325.1 Streptococcus sp. HMSC065H07 | reverse complement strand
AACACTTTTTTTGAAGTTTTTTTACTTCTCGTGTTGGCCGCCCCTTCCGAAACAGCTTCGAAACAGCTTATTTATAATATCATCTCTGACTTATCTTGTCAATAACTTTTTTAAAGTTTTGGAACCTTTTCAAGTTTGTGGCAAGTCAGTTAAGACAACTTTTATATCTTAACACCCAAATAAATGCTTGTCAATAGGGTTTTTCAAAAAATAAAGGAAGCATGTCTCTCAACCTACTTCCCTTCTTTTTTAATTATTTAGCTTCAATCAAACCGTAGTTACCGTCTTCTCGTTTGTAAAGAACATTAGTTGTATGATCCTCGCTATCAGTATAGATAAAGAAGTCATGACCCAACAATTCCATTTGAAGGATAGCTTCTTCAACATCCATTGGTTTCAACTCAATGTTTTTAGTTCTTACAACTTCAACAGCTGGTGCTTCTTCAACTTGTTCGTTATTAAAATCAGCTGAGAATACTTCTCCTGTTGGAACTTTTTCACGATGCTTACGTGCAATTTTTGTTTTGTTTTTACGGATTTGTCTTTCAATCTTATCAACCACTAGGTCAATAGAACCATACATATCTTGCGAAACATCTTCTGCTCTTAGTGTTACAGAACCTGTTGGAATAGTAACCTCTACTTTAGCTGTCTTTTCGCGATAAACCTTAAGATTTACACGTGCATTCAATTCTTGGTCTTCGTTGAAGTATTTTTCAACTTTGCTAAGTTTACTTTCAACATAGTCACGAAGTGCTTCAGTTACTTCGATGTTTTCGCCACGGATACTATATTTAATCATAAAAGACCTCTTTCTCGCTTGTTAGCGTTTTCTTTATCTTTATTATATCCTTTTCATGAAAATTTGCAAGGATTTTTATTATCTAGCTAGTGAAAAGGTCAAAACTTCTTTAATACCTATACCTTCTAATAGTTGGACCATCTGATATAAAGTGGATCCTGTTGTATAGATATCATCCACTATAATAATCTTATCTGGTACATCTATACCTTTCTTGAGACAGAAGGCATTATCTTGACTTAAACGCTCCTCACGTGTTTTCGATGATTGCTTCTCAATATCTCTTTTCTCAAAGATATCCTGATAGGGAATTCCCTCTATTAATCCCTCAACTTGGTTGAATCCTCTTTCTACCAGGCGTTCTTCTGATAATGGGACTGGCACTATGGCGTAACCTTTTTTAAAAAATGGTTTTAAGTTATTTCTTATATCTTTTTGAAATATTTTTCTAAGACAATAGTCTCCCATAAATTTATAGCGACTAAAATACTCTTTCATATTTTCCTCATATCGATAAATAGCAAGGTGCTTAGGAATATAGCCTTTTTTCATCCAAAGTTTACAATCAATACAAGCATCTCCATATAACTCTTTATTACAATTTTGACATCTTTCTTTTGAGAGGTTTTTAAACTGATGTTTACAAGATCGGCAAGAGTACTCTTTTCTTTGGTTAAACATAATGAGGTCTCTTAATTTTGGTAGTGATTCAATCCAATCATTACATAGCAGACACTTCATTGTTAAATCCTCCTTTTTTATTCATAACCTTTATCTCTTCTCGACACCGAAGCATTGATTTGGAGAGTCCTTCATGAAAGAAATAAAGCTTTCCTGTCGGTCTATCTGGTGATCTTCCAACTCGACCTCCAATCTGAATAAGACTCGAACTAGTGTATAAGTGATGATTTGCCATACAAACAAAAACATCTACTTGTGGAAAGGTTACACCACGTTCGAGAATAGTTGTTGTAACTAAGATAGACAGTTCTTTTTCTCGGAACTTCTCTACGATAGTTGAACGCTCCTCACTTTTTGAGGAAACAAAGGCCATTTTTTCATCTGGAAGATATTTTTGTAGAATACTTGTAAACTTTTCACCTATCGCTATATTTGGAAAGAAGATTAATAGAGGAAATTTTGATTTACGTTGCTTTTTAATCTGATAAAGAAGAGGTCTTGGAAGCTTACCTCTTGTCAGAGATTTTTGTAATCTGCCCTGCCAGAAGAATTTAGGAAGTACTAAAGGATTTCCATGGAAACGTCTAGCAAGGTGATGCTTTTCTAAAGTCCCAAGTCGAACTTGCTCTTCTAAAGATAATGTTGAAGTCGCTGTTAAGTAAATAAATCGACCTGTTTCGGTCTTCGCCTGTTCTACAGCATGATTTAACATGACATTTCCTACAAAAGGATATGCGTCTACTTCATCTACAATAACTAAGTCAAAACTCTGGTAAAACTTTAGTAGTTGATGTGTGGTAGCTATTACAAGCGGACTACCATCATATGGTTCACTCTCAGCATGAAGCAGGGAAATACTACAAGTAAAATCCCTCTTCATACGTAGAAATAATTCTCGACAAACATCAACCCTAGGACTTGCGATAGCTACATGACCTTTATTTTCCAGAACATAGGCAACGATGTTATAAATCATTTCTGTCTTACCAGCACCGGTCACAGCATGTACGAGACTATCTTTCTGTTTTTGATAAGTTCTCAAAAGTTTCTCTGAGACCTTAGCTTGATAGGGAGTTAGTTCTCCAAACCACTTCAAAACAGGAAATTCAATTTCTGATGTTTTGGAAGGAAAATAATAAAGTTCTTTTCCTTCTTGGTTTCTACCAAAGACAATACATGCTCTACAATAATACTGACCTCCCGGTAATTGCCAATCTTCCTCTATCCGACTGTAACATCTTTTACATCTAAGTTGTTTATCGACCTTTATCATACTTTCTAATGTTAAAGCCTCTGGGTGATAGTTCACTGGCAACTGCTCTTTCGTAAATAGTCGTCCATAATATTCTTTAGGTACCATATCTTTCTATTCGAAAATATGTTTGAATTCATCTTTTTATGATAAAATTTTTTTATGGATTACAAAACTATTGCCAACGATGGAATCGTTGAAGAAGAAATAAAAAAATCTCGTTTTATTTGTCACTTGAAACGTATCAGCCGTGAGGAAGAAGGAAGAGAATATATCGCTCAGATTAAGAAACAGCATCACAAGGCCAATCACTCTTGCTCTGCAATGATTGTCGGAGATGATGGTCAAATTAAGCGTTCAAGTGATGATGGCGAACCTTCTGGAACAGCTGGGGTACCTATGCTTACTGTTCTAGAAAAACAAGGACTTACTAATATCGTAGCAGTTGTGACTCGTTATTTTGGAGGAATCAAGCTTGGGGCAGGTGGTCTTATCCGAGCTTACTCTGGTAGCGTTGCCCATGCTATTGAAGAGATTGGCCGAGTTGAAGTCAAGGAATTAACAGGACTAACCGTAGAGTTAACCTACTCTCAATACCAAGTCTTCTCCAACTTCCTTGAAAAAGAAGGACTACAAGAATTTGATACAACTTTCTTATCAGATGTTTCTACTACTTTATTTGTCGAAGAGTCTGATATTGAAAGACTTGGTCAAGAACTAACTGAGTTCTATCAAGGGAAAGTTAATTATGAAAAATCTGGAAAGAAAATCGTTGAAATTCCTATCTGATAGTTAAACGTTATCACAGTGATAAAGAAGATGTATTTTACAAGTTGAGCCTACCGTCGTATACTTAAAACCATCAATCAAAGATTAAGAGGATTTTAAATATGACAATTTACAACTCAATCACTGAACTTGTTGGAAAAACACCTGTTATTAAACTTAATTCTATTGTTCCAGAAGGATCAGCAGATGTTTACGTTAAACTCGAAGCATTCAACCCTGGTTCTTCAGTAAAAGACCGTATTGCTCTTCGTATGATTGAAGATGCTGAAAAAGCTGGTACGATTAAACCTGGTGATACCATTGTTGAACCAACTTCAGGTAACACTGGTATCGGTCTCGCTTGGGTTGGGGCTGCTAAGGGCTATAAAGTTGTTATCGTAATGCCTGACACAATGAGTGTTGAACGTCGTAAAATCATCCAAGCTTATGGAGCTGAACTTGTATTGACTCCTGGTAGCGAAGGAATGAAGGGTGCGATTGCTAAGGCTAAAGAAGTTGCTGCTGAACGCAATGGTTGGGTGCCACTTCAATTTGCTAACCCATCAAACCCAGCTGTTCACGCGGCTACAACTGGTCAAGAAATTCTTGAAGATTTTGGTGCAGAAGGTTTGGATGCTTTTGTTGCTGGTATCGGTACTGGTGGTACTATTTCAGGTGTTTCAAAAACCCTTAAGGCTGCTAATCCAAATATCAAGGTTTATGGTATTGAAGCTGATGAATCTGCCGTCTTGAACGGTGATAAACCAGGACCACACAAAATCCAAGGTATTTCAACCGGTTTCATTCCTGACACATTGGATACAAAATCATATGACAGTGTTGTCCGTATTCCTTCTGATGAAGCTATCGCAACATCACGTACATTGGGTAGCCAAGAAGGTTTCCTAGCTGGTATCTCATCAGGTGCTGCTATTGCTGCCGCCCTTAAGGTTGCTGCTGAACTTGGCGAAGGTAAAAAAGTCTTGACACTCTTGCCTGACAATGGTGAGCGCTACCTCTCTACAACACTTTACGATTTTCAAGACTAATAAAAAAGAAGCTGGAGCATAATGCTCTAGCCTCTTTTTATTGTATAAAGTTAAGCCTGTAGTTCATTAATTACTAGAAAAAGTAAGGATTTTAATCTCATTTCCACTGAACTGTTTCTACAAACTTTCTATTTTTAGGGTAACTAAAGTTAAGAATTTATTTTGTTTTATCCTTTTTATTAGTCTAACTCTTTTGCTTCTGTTTCTGCAATTTCAGTAACTGTAAATCCTGCTTCTACAAAAACCTTCTTGAGTTGGTCAATTCCAATCTCTCCTTCAACTTGGAGTTCGACACGAAGTACAGTGTCATTTTTAGGTGCAACAATTGTACGTTCGATGTTGAGATTCTCACTAGCGATAAGGTTAGCAATTTTTTCCAAAACACGTGGAGTATCTGGAACTTCCAACCCAATACGAATTCCCGCTTGACCATAACCAGAAATTTCCAAGAAAGCACGAAAGACATCTTTATCTGTGATAATTCCTGAAATTTGGTCATTGTCCACAACTGGAAGCACTCCAATCTTATTTTGAAGCATGATATAGATTGCATCCTCAAGGCTAGCATATTTGGAAACAGTAAGGACATTCTTAATCATGATATCTCCTACTTTTGTCTTATTAAGGAGATAGTTCATTTCATAAATTGATAAGCTTGTTGCTTTTGATGGTGAGGCCTCCGCCATTGTACCTTCTGTAATAAGCCCAACAAGTTTATCGTGTTCAATTACTGGCAAACGGCGCAAACCTTTCTCACGCATAATATCTGCAGCTGCTGCAACTGTTGTTTCTGGTGAGACATAAACTACACGTTTCGTCATAAAATCTTTTACTGCCATGTTTCATTTTCCTCCGAATGATTTCTTACTTGTATTATACCACACTAAGTGAAACCGATTGCAATATTTTACTGAAAAATTAGTATTTTACAATCAGCATAAGACGATAGAAAAACGCCCTTGGGCGCTTTTTCTTATCCTCCAAGATAGGCTTTACGAACTTCATCTGATGCAAGAAGTTCTTCACCAGTACCTGAAAGAACCACTTTACCAGTTTCAAGAACATAACCACGATCCGCAATTGACAAAGCCTTATTGGCATTTTGCTCGATCAAAAGAACGGTAGTCCCTTGTGCCTTAATATCTTCGATAATATCAAAAATTTCTTGAATAAAGATTGGAGCAAGTCCCATTGAAGGTTCATCCAAAAGCAAAAGTTTTGGACGGCTCATAAGGGCACGACCCATTGCAAGCATTTGTTGCTCACCACCAGAAAGTGTCGCTGCATCTTGATTCTTACGTTCTTCTAGACGTGGGAAACGTTGGAAGACTTTTTTCAAGAGAGCTGCGTTCTCTTCTTTATTTGTATGAAGGAAAGCTCCCATTTCAAGATTTTCCATTACGGTTAATCCTGCAAATACATGACGTCCCTCAGGTACTTGAGCCAAACCTTCGGCAACAATCTTACGTGCTGGTGTTTTGTGGATGTCGTTTCCAAGATAAGAAATGGTTCCCTCAGTTGGACGAACAAGACCTGAGATGGTACGAAGAATTGATGTCTTACCTGCACCGTTAGCTCCGATAAGAGTTACGACTTCACCTTCATTAACTTCAAAGCTGACGTTTTTTACAGCTTCGATCGATCCATATTTAATTGAGAGATTTTCAACTTTCAACATTGCCATTATGCTTCACCTCCCAAGTAAGCTTCAATAACGCGTTTGTTATTCTTAATTTCATCAGGTGTTCCTTCGGCAATCAAGCGTCCATATTCCAAAACATAAATACGCTCAGTAACATCCATGACCAAACTCATATCGTGCTCAATCAAGATGATGGTAATTCCGAAGTCTTTTTGAATTTGACGAATATGAGCAGTTAATTCAGCTGTTTCTTGTGGGTTCATACCCGCAGCTGGTTCATCAAGGAAAAGAATTTTTGGTTCTGTTGCAAGTGCACGAACAATTTCCAAATGACGTTGTTGTCCGTAAGCCAAGTTTTTCGCAAGTGTATCTGCCTCACCATCCAAGTTGAAGATAGCCAAGAGTTTCATAGCTTTTGCTTTTAACTCTTCTTCACTTGAATAGTACTTAGGCAAACGCAAAAGAGATGCAAAGAAATTTGAAGGTTGCTTATTTGATAAACCAACAAGAACGTTTTCAAGTACAGTCATGTCTTTGAAAAGACGGATATTTTGGAAAGTACGTGACAAACCGAGTGAAGCGATTTTATAAGGTGCTTTACCGTTTAGGACTGTACCATCAAGTGTAACAGTCCCTTCACTTGGCTCATAGACACCTGTCAAAAGGTTAAACAAGGTTGTTTTACCAGCACCATTTGGTCCGATAAGCCCAACCAACTCACCTTCATTGAGTTCCATTGAAACATCACCAACGGCAGTCAAACCACCGAAATTTTTAGTCAGATTTTTAACTTCAAGAAGTGCCATTTTTATTTGCCCTCCTTAGATTTATTGAAGAATTTTGAGAGATAGAGTTCTTTTGTTCCAAGAAGTCCACCTGGACGGAAGAGCATTACAAGAATCAAAGCCAAGGCGTAAATAATCATACGAAGGTTTGAAACATTTTGTAGGAACATGTTGATAATACCAAGAACAACAGCGGCAATGATAGTACCTGTGATAGATCCAAGACCACCAAGAACGGCAATGATAAGGTAATCAATTGATTTCATGATGGTGAAGTCTTTTGGCACGACTGTACCGATGTAGCTGACATAAAGTGAGCCAGCAATCGCTGAAATCATGGCACCGATAACAAAGATAAGAACCTTCATTTTTGTGACATTAACACCCATTGACTCAGCAGCAATTTCATCTTCACGAAGAGTGATTGCTTGACGTCCAGTTGCTGAACGTAAGAAATTAAGCACCAAAATGGTAATGATTACCACAAAGAAATAAATTACAGGCCAACTAGTATAGGGAAGGATACCTGTCAAACCAGCGGCACCATTGGTCAATTCACCACCATTAACGATAATGATACGGATGATTTCAGCCATACCAAGAGTTGCAATGGCAAGGTAGTCACCTTTCAAACGAAGGGTAGGTAGACCAAAGATAAGGGCAACAATAGCTGCGATGATGACACCGACAACCATTGAGAGGTAGAAACCGTCATATGTTGGCATCATACCAGTGATGATAGCTGATGAATAGGCACCAATTGCCATGAAACCAGCTTGCCCAAGTGTAAATTGCCCTGAGAAACCAAGAACCAAGTTAGTACCAAGTCCCATAAGGATTGAGATTCCAATCCCCATTAAGATTTGGATATAGTAAAGGTTCATGATACCTGAAAGTTCAAGAGCTTTCAAAACAAGGAAGAGCCCAATGATAAGACCAAACCAAATAAGGTTTACTTTTAGATTTTTCTTCATGTCTTACACCTTCTCTTTCACATTTTTACCGAGGATACCCGCTGGGCGAACCAAAAGGATAACAATCAAGACACCATAAACGATGGCATCACGGTAACTTGACAAACCAATTGCAGTTGATAATGTCTCCAAAATACCGATAACAAATCCACCAAGTGCTGCACCAGGGATAATACCGATACCACCAAGAACAGCGGCAACAAAGGCTTTAATACCTGGCGTCATACCCATAAGAGGTTCGATAGAGTTATAGTAAAGACCAATAAGGACACCTGCTGCCCCTGCTAGTGATGATCCAAGAGCAAAAGTGAAGCTGATAGTGTTATTAACATTAATACCCATCAATTCAGCGGCATCACTGTCTACAGATACGGCACGCATAGCTTTACCCATCTTAGTCTTTTTAACAATCAATTGAAGAGCAACCATAAGGACAAGGGCAACTACCAAGATAAGCAATTGCACATTTGTTACAGAGATTGATCCAAGATGATAAGTCTTAATCGCAATCTTTTGAGGGAATGAACGTGTATCTGCACCTACAAAGAGAACCATGATGTACTCAAGGAAGAATGAGACACCGATAGCCGTAATCAAGGCAGAAATACGTGTCGAATTACGGAGTGGGCGATAAGCCAAGAACTCAATGACAACCCCTAAAATCGCACAGACAAGCATAGCAAAGACAAGGGCAACCCAGAAATTCATTCCAAGGCTATTAATCGCATAGTAACCAACGAAGGCACCCATCATATAGATGTCTCCATGGGCGAAGTTAATCAATTTGATAATCCCATAAACCATGGTATATCCAAGGGCAAGTAGGGCATAGATACTACCCAAGATGATACCATTGACTAGTTGTTGGGGAAGTTGTTCAAAAAACATATATAACCAAACTTTCTAGTTCATTTTCAATATTGATAACAGATTATTTTTCAATTTCAACGGCTTCCGCTGAAACTTCTTCACCATTATCTCTTTTAACCATAAGAGCTGCTTTAATAGGGTTATGATCCTTATCAATCGTCATTTTACCTGTAACCCCGACAAAGTTTTTCAAATGTGCTAAGTTATCAGCAATATCAACTGATGTTTTCGCATCTTTAGATGCTTCTGCAATCATATAAACTGAATCGTACGCTAGAGCAGCAAACATATTTGGTTCAGTTTTGTAAGCTTTTTTATATGCTTCGATGAATCCTGATGCTTTGTCAGAAAGAGAAACATTTGTTGAATACCCTGATACATAGTAGACGTTTGAAGCATTCTTTTTACCTGCAAGCTCAGTAAATTTCGCATCACTGAATCCGTCAGGTCCTAGAATTGGTTTATCAATTCCAAGGTCACGTGCTTGTTTAGTGATAATACCAGTCTCAGTATAGTAACCAGGCATTACAATCGCATCATAATCAAGGTCTTTAAATTTAGTCAAAGCTGACTGATAGTCCTTGTCACCTGAAGCAAAGGTAGCTTCAGTAACGATTTGACCTTTATATTCACGCTTGAATTCATCCGCAATCCCCTTAGCATAATCCGAAGCATTATCATAGTAGAGAACTACTTTCTTAGCATTCAAATTATTGTAAGAATAAGTTGCCAAAACTTTACCTTGGTAGCTATCTTTAAAGGTTGTACGGAAAACAAATTTCTTAGCTCCGTTAGCATCTACCGTAAGGTCATCCTGAGTACCAGAAGGTGTCAACAAAGGAACCCCTGTTTTTTGTGATACGAGGCTAGCCGCAGCGACAGCACCTGATGTCGCTGGACCAACGATAGCATTTACATTACTCTGAATAGCCAAGTTCGTTGAAGAGGTTGAAGCTTCAGCGTTTTCAGATTTATTATCTTTTGTGACAAGCTCAAGTTTTTTGCCATCGACGCCACCAGCTTTGTTAATTTCATCAACAGCCAACTTAATACCATTTTGCTCTGCCTTACCATAGGCTGCAACGGCACCTGTCAACTCCATATTAACACCAATTTTGATGGTATCGCCAATCTTAGTACCATTGGCATTAGCAGTCACATCTGGTGACTTGCCACAGGCAACCAAGAAAATGGAAGCAAAAAAGGCTAACACAATAAGTGTGATCTTTTTAGACATAAGATTTCTCCTTAATATTTTCTTAAAAAAGTCCATCTTATAGCTTACAGAATTATCAGACAATTGTCAACTATACCTAACTAAGCTTTAGCCACAGTAATCGTTTCCATTACTTTAAGAATAACTCTTTGAAAAAAAAACTTTTCTCCCCTTAAAGAGAAAAGTTCTTAAACGGTTCAGGAACTGAGGTGTCGTAGCGTTCCAGACTACCTACAAAGTCCATATCAATATCAGAATAGTAGGAAGGCAGAACTTTTTTCACTGCTTTCATTCCATCGAGCTCTTTCAAAATATCCTCAACCTTGTCCTCATCTACATAAAGGTGCACATAACGCATCTTATAAGAATGGTAGACAACATCCCCAAACTTGGTAATTTTACGTAAGTCTCTATTGTAGTATAAATAAACAATAATGCCTTGATGCTTAATCATGACTCATTTTCTCCTTTATGTTAGTGTCTCCCTTTTTATGATGCGGTTTGTGAGGGGCAAGAGGTAGCCCAGAATCGATAAAAATCTGGTCTGAAACAGCTTGGGCAATCTCCTCACCAAGATTGGCTAAAATAGTCTGCAAATCGAACTCTGCCTGACGATAGCCAATAACCACCTCGTTCAAATCAATTTGGCGCTTCATTCGCAAAACCTGACGTTTCAACTCTCTCACATCTGGTCTAAAAGCTTCGTACTCCTTAGCAGTATCATAGCTATTCTTTAATTCCTGAAATGCAAAGAGTTGCTCTTGAAGTTCTCTGTCATTTTCGAATTTCTGGCGTTTCAAACGGTAATTTTCTACCTCAGGTAGCTTTAGAAAATACGAAACAAGACAATCTATAGCTTGATCAATAGCAAGCAACTCCTCATTGATTATTAACATGTTTTCTATTATAACACAAAAAGCCAGATGAAACGGTCCTTATACAACCGATTTGCATCTGACTTTTATTTAAGACAAGCTCAGTCTATTTTAATTGGTTATTAGCCATGATTTCATCGATAAAGCCATATTCAAGCGTTTCTTGGGCACTCATCCAATTGTCACGTTCAGCGTCTACATGAACTTTTTCAATTGGCTGTCCAGAATTATCCGCCAAGATTTGCTCCAAGTTATTACGCGTTTTGAGCAAATGTTCAGCTGCGATAGCCATGTCTGTTTGTTGCGTACCACCACCAGTACCACCCATCGGTTGGTGAATCATGTACTCTGCATTTGGCAACATGAAACGTTTACCTTTGGTACCGCTTGAAGCGATAATTGTTCCCATAGATGCTGCCATCCCCATAACGATAGTCTGAACATCAGACTTGATGAAGTTCATTGTATCAACAATGGCAAGACCTGCCGAAACTGATCCACCTGGTGTATTAACATAAAGATAGATATCTTTTGTGTTGTCTTGAGCATCCAAGAACAAGAGTTGGGCGATAATTGAGTTTGCCATATTATCTTCAACAGGACCTGTTAACATGATGATACGATCCTTGAGCAAACGTGAGTAAATATCATAAGAACGCTCACCGCGTGATGTTTGTTCAATTACTACAGGAATCATATGAATCCTCCTTTTAATATTGTCTTGATGCTATTATATGATTTTAGTCAAATTAGGTCAAATAAAAAACATCATTCTTAGCACTCTTTTCAAAAGAGTGCTAAATCACTCTAAAACAATCTCACTTAAAACTTATTAATCTAGTAAAAAAAGGGAAATTTTCCCTTTTCAACTTATTTTGTACCAAAGAGACGGTCACCTGCATCTCCAAGACCTGGAACAATATAACCGTTTTCATTAAGTTTCTCATCCAAAGATGCTGTGTAGATATCGATATCTGGGTGAGCATCTTGCAATTTTTTGACACCTTCTGGTGCTGCAACTAAGCAAACAAACTTGATATTAGCTGCACCACGTTTTTTAAGTGAGTCTACTGCCAAGATTGCTGAACCACCAGTCGCAAGCATAGGGTCTACTACAAAAATCTGACGTTGATCAATGTCTTCTGGTAATTTAACCAAGTACTCAACCGGCTCAAGAGTTTCCTCGTCACGATACATACCAATATGACCAACTTTAGCTGCTGGTACAAGGCTAAGGAAACCATCGACCATACCAATACCCGCACGAAGAATTGGAACAATCGCCAATTTCTTACCAGAAAGTTGTTTTTGTACAGTTTTGGTAATTGGTGTTTGAATTTCAACCTCTTCGAGAGGAAGGTCACGAGACACTTCGTAACCCATGAGCATAGCAATTTCATTAACTAGCTCACGGAAGTCCTTAGTAGAAGTATCCTCACGACGGAGGATTGAAAGTTTATGTTGAATCAGTGGATGTGAAATAACTTGAAATTTACCCATAATAGTTTCTTCCTTTGCTTTATACTCACTCCATTATATCAAAAAGGCAAAAAAAACGCTTGCTTTACTGCAAACGTTTTTGAAAAGGATTATTTTTTAGGCAAATGAATCTTTCCTGTGACCAAACCATAGCCAAGAAGAGCTAGACTTGCAATTGCTGCAAAGATAGTCGCCAAGATTGAAAGAATGTTGCTCTTTGAACCTTCTGAATCACTTGGTGTCTTAGGAGTCGTAGCAAGTTTGGCAGCAACTTTAGTATTGTTGTCTTTACTTGACTCATCAGACTTAGTTACTTCATCAGCTTTAGCGACTCCGTGAGACTGAACTTCCTCTTCAGACTTCGCTGGTTTTGGAGCTTCTGTTTCAGTGACAGACTCTTCTTTAACAGGAGTCGTTGAAACAGTTGGTCCAGTTGCTACAATAGCCTCTGGTACTGGTGACGCAATCTCTGTAGCTTGAGCTACTGGACGACGGTCACCCACAGAACCCTCTGTTGAAGGTTTCGCAGGAACCTCTACATGATGATCATCTGATGAATTATTATCATTAGATGGGCGGTCTGTGAAATAAGGGAACGGATTACGAACTGGAGAATCTGGATTCGTCGGCGTTGCTGGTTTATCTTCTTTATTAGTTGATGGTTGATTATTGTCTGCTGGTTTAGAAGGTGTATCTGGTTTGTTAGACTTATCATCAACAGAATGATTACCTTCTGTTGGATTTACTGGTGTTTCTGATTTATCTGATTTCTTGTCTTCACCATCTTTAACAGTTACAGTTAAGACACCGCGAGCTTCAGAAACGCCCGGTGAACCATCAACTGTAGGATAAGTATGTGGTTTAAGACCATAATCTGACACTGCATAATAATCTACGTTATAGTCCTCATTTGGCAATTTAGCACTGTTTTGATCGGCCACGTGTACCAAGCTTTCACTAGATTTATCCCAAATCCAGTCCCCTTGGTTGGTCATCTTAGGAAGAACTTCTGTAGTATCATCTTCATTCATCTTAATGAGGAAGCTTGGAGCCCATGTCGATTTATTCTCAGCACCAGCAATACCACCACGGTTAGTCATGTAAGAAGTTACCAAAAGAGTATCTGATGATCCTTCAACAGGAACCGCATAGTAAGAATAGGTAGATGTACGCCAGTCAGCTGGAACAGAGGCTGTCAAGACCACACCTGAGCCGTTAAGTGGACGGTATTTCCCACGGAGGCTGTCTGATACGAATCCAAGCATGACAACGTCATCACCGACAGCTTCACGCGCTGCTACAGTACCTTCAGCATCCGTAGATTTGTTGATACGTGAAGCAGTGAAGAGGTAATACTTGCCACCCATCTTAACAACACTTGGACGTTCTACTTCATCAGTAACCATGTGGCTAGTGACAAGCGGTGTGTAAAGTTCAGCTACAGATGGATTTTTCTCATTATCATCAAGTTTCAAGATACCGATAGAACCATTTGCCCATGATGCAAGGTTGTAAAGGTGTTTATTATTAACAATATTGAGGAATGACTTAAGGTTAAAGGCGTCATCTCCTCCATAGTTTGACCATTTGTAAATTTGTTTTTCGCCTTGGTAGTTTTCGTCACCTGTATTTGATTCAAAAATAAGGTAACGGCTACCGTTATCTTCAATGATGTGTGGGTCACGAAGACAGTAGTTATCCGTACGGTCTGGATTACCATCATGGTTATGGTCATCATCAAAAGTACTCATAAATTTAGGATAGCTTTGATAGTGATAATTATCTCCACCAAAGAGAATGTGGTCATTTTCAACTGACTTGATAACAACTTCGTCGTTTTCAACAGCTAGGTTAAGTGTAGCACTAGCCAATTGTTGCCAGTTCAATTTACCGCCACTAGTATCATTCTTAGTGTAGTAAAGTTGGATACTACCGTCAGAGTTTACCGTCGCTGAACCTGACCATTGTTGGTCATCTTCAAGGGCATTATAACCAAAGATTGGACCCGCATTTTTCCAATGCGTAAAGTCATTATCTCCGTATTTACTATAGAGCAAGTAAATGTGGTTTGAGTTTTTATTTGGTGCACCGGCCATTGAGATAACCAACTGATAACCGTTCCAGTTGCTTACTACACCTGACTCAGCATCTTGGACTGGCCAAGAATCCCAAACGTCGATTTCTTCTTTTTTCATCGTTTGGGCATCAACAGTGTTGAAAGCAGGCATATTGATGATTGTATCTGCTTTAAAGTAAGGAACTGCCAATTTGCTGTCTTGCTTCAAGAAGCTAGCAACGATATCTTTCAAGTTACGGTAAGTCAAGCTAGTACCTGTACCCTTGATAGCATCATCGCTAAAGTCAACTTTATTAAGTGCTTTAATTTCTTCCTCAGTCAAGGCAACGATTTGATCTGAGGTCATATTATCTTCAACAATAGACTTGATACGACCGTTAAGTTTGCTAAGGTTTGCATTAGCAGCGCTGTTTTCAGTAGGTTTAAGGGCTACTTCAGTATGTGTATCAGCTGTTTCTGAGCTTGCTGTTGAAGTTGGTGCTTCTACTGCAGCCTCTGATGTATGAGCTGGAGCAGAAACCGCAGCAACTGTTGATGAAGGTGTTGTTGCATCTGATGAAGATGTCACTACTGTGCTAGACGCCTTTTCTTCGACTACTGATGGAGTTGTGTTGCTTGGTTGTGTCTCTGTAACTGGTGTAGTTGTAACCTCTGAATGTGCAACTGAAGATTCAACTGCTTCTGAAGTTGCCACACTTGTTGCTGTTTCACTGGCTACCGTTAGAGATGCTGTGCTTGTTTCTGGTGTTGCTGTCGCAGTAGCTACAGCTGGTGCTGTTTCTGTAACTTGATCAGCTTTTACCTGAGTGGCACCTAAAAATGCCAAGGTACCAACAAGTGCTGATGTTGCCCCTACTGCGGCAACCTTACGGATGCTATAACGCATCTTTTTGCACTCTGCTTGCTTTGGTGCTACTGTATTTGACTGTGAATTAACTGTACTATCCATATAAAACTCTCCTTTTAGGTTTTTACATGTTTTATTCTATCATTTTTTAATCTAAATTCCAATCTTTTTTTAATGACAAATTGATATTTTTTGTAAAAAACTATTTTTTTGTTAAAATAATAACTACAAAATAAGTAATTTTATCAGGAAATATCACTATATGGAATCAAAATATTCACCTCTAATTTTAGCTCTCGTTTTTTTAATTTTATTTTTTGTTTTTATAATAAAAAATGAGAACGCTAACAATCCTTCCCAAAAAACAAATAAGGTTTCTGTGAGTCAAACCTTTCATCTAGCATCTCATAAAGGATGGTCTAACGACCTACAGACTATCGTGTGGAATCAAGAAAAAAATTACTATGATATCTATTTTCTACACTCTGTGGATGGGGCTACTGACCCTTTTGGACCCAACGGTCAAGATTGGACACATACAACGACTAAAGATTTTATCACCTATAGTAAACAAGAGACTGCTATACCAGCAAAGGGTGGTGACCCTAAAGAGGGGTGGCATTCTGCTTGGACAGGTAGTGTAGTCACAGATAGTCAGGGGATTTCTGGTATCCAAAACGAAGAACCTGTCGCCTATTTTACTGGACTCATGGATGATGGAAGCCAGGCAATCTATGCTAGTGAGTCAAACGACAAGGGAGCTAGCTTTACTAAAGCTTTAAAAGATGGTAAACCTTTATTGACAAAGGAACACTCCTATAACGGTAAAGATTTCCGCGATCCTTATGTCTTCCACTTCAAAGACAAATTACTCATGTATGTCGCTGAAGGTGACGCCTTAGGTGTTTATCAATCTCAAGATGGTATCAACTGGACCAAAGCAGATAGCAAGGGAGACTCCAAAATCCTACCCGAAACATTTTTTAAGGGGCGTAACTGGCAGGACAACGCTCCTATCGAGTGTCCCATTCTCAAAACAATGACAACAACTGACGGTCAGGAAAAGCAAGTTCTCTTTTTTGGAGCTAAGGATACAGCTTCAGGCGAAACAACTGGAACCTACTATACTGTAGGGCATTTAGATGGTAACGGCTTATTTATTGTAGATACAGAAACAAAACGCTTAGATCAAGGCTCAGACTATTATGGCGCTAACTTCACTGGAAGCGATCGAATTGAAGAAAGCAACCATAACCTTATCAGTCTTGGCTGGGTTGGTAATTGGAACTACTTCACGTCAGGCATTCACAGTGACCAAGAGGCCAAGAGTGATTTTCTAAAAACTATCGGATTTTACGCTACACCCAGAAAGCTACAACTGGATAAAGACGGTATTATTCAGTCCGCCCCCCTCTATAAAAATGAACAATTAACCCTCAAAAATCAAAACGGCAACATTTCGAGTCAAAGGCCACTCACCAGTGACAATAGAAAACCTTGGATTGATAAAAGTCACAATCAGAATGCTAATGGCCTTCTTGATCTTGCTGGAAAAAATAGTGCAGGATATTACCAACTGCATTTTTCAAATATTAAGAAAGAAGGAGGCTATATCTACATTGATATCTGGCAAGGCTCTGATTACGTTAAAATCGCCTACCAAATAACAAGTGGTACCTATCAGGTCTCTGCCTATGCTGCCGAACTGAATAACAGCATGGATGGTAGTCAAACTGCCTCTTCTTACTATTACGATGGTCTCTTGGGTAACGGTCAAGGTTATAAAGCTGACAGTCTCTATAAGGAAACTGATAATATCACTATAACGCTTATTACAGACAATCGTAGCTTGGAAATTTTCTTCCCCAATGGCCAAACCTACACTCTAGCCAGATTTAATACCTCTGGCAGGCAGGATGTCAAGGTCTTCTCCACTCAGGAAGATCTTCTACTCAACTTGAAAATCTACGATGTACACTCATAACAATAATAAAAGTGATGCTGTTCGCATCACTTTTATTATTTTCCAAAGACAGAAACGAGACGTTTAACCCCTTCTGCAACAACTGTAGTTGGCGTAGCTACGTTAAAGCGGAAATGCTTTTCTCCTTCGGAACCAAAAGTAATACCATCATTTAGCACTACCTTGGCTTCTTCTTTAAGCAAACGTCCAAGTTCATTATGGTCTTGGTCATAGGCTGAAAAATCAAGCCAGACCAAGTAAGTTCCCTCAGGTTTCATGACCTTGATATTAGTCTTTTCACTAAGTTCCTTGGTTAAAAGGTCAATATTAGTTTCAAAGACAATTTTCAATTCCTCTAACCAAGGTTGCCCATAGGTCAAAGCTGCTTGCGTTGTAATCAAACCAATGGTTGGAATTTCATGTTGATTATTTGCCAATTGCTTTTGTTTAAAGGCTTTACGTAAGTCTTCATTTTCAATGATAGTAAAACTGTTTTTGGTACCAGCAATATTAAAGGTTTTAGTAGCCGAACTAAGCACCAAGGTAAAGTCCTTGTAAGCATCTGAAATGGTATTCATAGAGATGTGCTTATTTCCATATAGAGCTAAGTCTTGGTGGATTTCATCAGATACCAAGAGGACACCATGTTTCTGGCACAAATCTGCCACCTTAGTCAATTCTTCTTTAGTCCAGACACGCCCACCCGGGTTATGTGGGCTACAGAAAACATAAAGTTTAACATCATTCTCGACGATATCACGTTCCAATTGTTCAAAATCAATTTCGAAATGGCCATTAACCTTAACAAGACTATTTTCAATCAACCGACGATTATTCAAGCGGACAGAACGAGCAAAAGGTGGATAAACTGGTGTGTTGATGAGAACAGCATCACCTTCTTTGGTAAAGGCTTGAATAGCCGTTGAAATAGCTGGAACAACACCTTCAATGAGAACAATACTCTCTTTATCAACGACGTAACCGTGTTGATTTTTTTCCCAATTAATGATGGACTGATAAAGCTCTTCACTTGGATAAGGATAACCAAAAATATGTGTCTCAGCATAGTTGATAACTGCATCCCTAATCTCAGGAACAGGTAGGAAGTCCATATCAGCAACCCAAAGCTCAAGTAGTTCTGGATTACTTTCGGCTTCGTGCCATTTCATGGTATTTTGATCCAAGCGATTTGGTTGTGTTGTAAAATCATAACGTGTCATAGATAACTCCTTAAAGACTAAGGGCATTTTCCAAGTCAGCAATCAAATCTTGTGCTGCTTCAATACCAATTGAAAGACGAAGCAAGTCGTCTGTCAAACCATAGGAAGCACGCACATCACCTGGAATATCTGCGTGGGTTTGTGTCGTTGGGTAGGTAATCAAGCTTTCGACACCACCTAGACTCTCCGCAAAGGTAAAGACCTTTAGGGAATTGATAATGGTAGGAATCTTGTCTTGATTAGCCACTTTGAAGGAAATCATACCACCCTTGCCTGGATAGAGGACTTCCTTAACAGCTGGTGACTTTTCTAAGAAAGCTACAACTTCTTGAGCATTGGCTGTCGATGCCTCCATTCGAAGTTTTAAGGTTTTAAGACCACGCATGAGCATATAGCTATCAAATGGTGACAAGGTAGGACCAGTAGTATTGAGGTTATAATAAAGTTTATCGTAGAATTCTTGGTTGCTGGTCACAACAACACCAGCCAAAACATCATTATGCCCTGATAGGTATTTAGTAGCTGAATGTACAACGATGTCAGCACCTTGAGTAATCGGGGTTTGATAGATTGGGCTATAGAAAGTATTATCAACAATCACCACCGCACCCTTGTCATGAGCAATTTTGGCCACTTTTTCAATATCAAACTCAATCATAAGTGGGTTTGTCGGTGTTTCGATGTAGACAATATCGGTATCTTCTGTAATAGCCGCAATCATCTCGTCTTCTGTATTAGTGTATTCAAAAAAGAAACGCCCTTCTTTTTCCTTGTCATTAAACCAACGGAAAGAACCTCCGTAAAGGTCACGTGCAGCTACAACCTTACTGCCTACTGGGAAAATTTCAAAGGCCAAAACAATGGCGCTCATCCCTGAACTTGTCGCAATAGCATAATCTGCTTTTTCAATAGCTGCAAGTGTTTTTTCCACTGTTGCGCGTGTTGGATTTTTAGTTCGTGTATAGTCAAAACCAGTAGAATGGCCAAATTCTGGATGTTGGTAAGTTGTTGAAAAATGAATTGGTGAAGCCAAGGCTCCTGTTGCTTCATCCGAATTGATTCCTGCGTGTGCCAAAACGGTTTCTAATTGATATTCTTGTGTCATAATGTGCCCTTTCTACATGGTAAAGTGGATATGCTCCATATCTATGACCTCTATTTTATCACTATTTTCTGAAAATAATGGTAAGTTCATCATACGGATTCTTGATAGTTAGTTATAGTTTATTTCTATAACCTAAAAAGACAGATAGATACTGACTCTAATTTAAAATAAGCCCAATTTTTGAGATTTTCGAAAGTAGGTTTTCAAGCATCAAAAAGTGCCTGAAACATTATCGTTTCAGGCGCTAAGAAATGATTTAAAAGTCTTGCTTCAATCTAAGGTATGCCACTGACTTACTTTTTATCAAATAAGCGATATCTGATTTCTTCCAAAGCCATAATAACAAACGGACAAGCAAGTAAATAGAGCCAATCATCAAGTCCAATAGGTGCAGTGTTAAATAACGTGTGGAAGAAAGGCACGTAAGACAGGAGGATAAAGAGGACAATTTCTAAAACAATCCCTAAGCTAATAATACGATTAGCAAATGGATTAACTTGGAATATAGACCCTCTACCTTTACGACTATTCATAGCCATACCAATTTGGGTAAAGATAATAGCACCTAAGGTCATAGTGGTTGCCTCTCGATAAAGAGGACCTGAGCTGGCCAAATGGTTTAAATTACCTTGATTAACCCAATAATTAAGGAAGAAAGCCCCCATAGCTAAGGCTGCTTCAATCAGTCCATACCAGACAAAAGCTTTAATCAATAATTGTCGATTGAGCAAGCGATCTGAAAGACGTCTTGGCGGTCTATCCATAACGCCCTCTTCAGGTGGTTCAACCCCCAATCCCAAAGCAGGTACCATATCTGTCCCCAAGTCAATAGCTAGGATTTGCATAACCGTTAAGGGAAGAGGTATGCGTCCCAAAGAGAACAAGAAGAAAGCAGAGGGTACGGCTTCTGGCGTGTTGGAATTAAAAATATAAGTCAGGAATTTTTGAATATTTCTATAAACTGCACGACCTTCTTCGACAGCATGAACAATAGAAGCAAAATGATCATCTGTTAAGATCATATCTGCAGATTCCTTGGCAACATCAGTTCCTGATACCCCCATAGCTACACCGATATCAGCTTTTTTAAGGGCAGGGGCGTCATTAACACCATCACCAGTAACAGCGACAACTTCACCAAGCTCTTGAAGGGCATTGACCACACGGTATTTTTGTTCAGGAGCCACACGAGCAAAAACGATTTCGCCTTTAAGAGCTTCTTTAAGCTGATTGTCATCCATACCAGCTAGTTCAAGGCCTGAAACAACACGCGCATCGTCTCCTTGTACAATTCCGATTTTCTTAGCAATGCTAAGAGCTGTCAAACCATAGTCACCTGTCACCATGATAATACGAATACTAGCTCTATGGCATTTTTCAATGGCTTCACGCACACCCTGACGTGGCGGATCACTCATGGCAACCAAGCCTAGAAAGACCATATTGTCCTCCAAGGTCTGCATGTCCCATTTGTCTTCTCCAATATGCTCACTGTCTAAAGGTCTATAGGCCACAGCTAAAACACGTAAACCGTCTCGGGCAAACTGGTCGTTGGCCGCAAGGATAGCCTGACGCTCAGTAGCTGTCAATGATTTAATCATTCCTTGATTATCATAATAGTCTGAGCAAAGCTCCATCACTTCTTTCGGAGCACCTTTGGTGATAGAAATATGCTGACTGCCATCTAATCCTAACTCAAGCTTATGCATTGTTGTCATCCGTTTACGATCAGAATCAAAGGGGATTTCCTTGAGGCGAGGGGCCCAAGTATGATTGTCATTTAAATTAATTCCTGCTTTTTCGGCGAGAACATTAAGACAAGCCTCAGTTGGATCACCTAAAATTGTAAAATTGGGATTATCAGCACTAGGGGCCACAACTTGAGCATTACTAGCCAAATGAGAGAATCGTACCAAACGATTAAGAAGCTCATTGTCTTCAAGAGAAATAGGTCGTCCTTCCTGCTCAATCTGTCCTTCTGATGCATAACCTAGCCCAGTTACCTCATAACTGTCTGACAAAGTCCACAGATGGTTAACCGTCATGGCATTTTGCGTCAAAGTCCCTGTTTTATCCGAACAAATAACAGAAGTTGCTCCCAACGTCTCAACCGAAGACAGTTTCTTAACCAAAGCATGGTCCTTAGCCATGCGCTGAACGGCCATGGCTAAAGATAGAGTAACTGTGGGAAGAAGTCCTTCAGGAATAAAGGCCACAATCATCCCCAATGCAAAAATAAAGGCTTGAGACAAAGGCTGATGGACAAATAGAGTCGCTGCCACCATAAAGAAGAGACCTACAGACACCGCAATAACTGAAATCTGTTTAGTCAAATGGTCTAATTCTTTCTGAAGGGGACTCTTTTCCTGAGCAAGATTCTGTGTCAAATCCGCAATCTGTCCAAACTCAGTTTTCATCCCGATAGCAGATACTATAAAATGTCCAGAACCAGAAGAGACAGTAGTCCCTGCAAATACCATATTGTCATACTCTAACTCAGTCTTGTCGGGAGTCAAATCTGCTTGATCTGACTTATAAATAGGATTAGACTCACCAGTGAGGGCAGACTGGTTAACCTGCAAATCTGTCACAGCGACCAAGCGTCCATCTGCAGAAATACGGTCTCCTTCTTCAATGAAAACCAAGTCACCTGGCACCAAGTCCTGAGCTAGAATCTTATCCTCCTTACCATCACGAAGAACTCGCGCATAGGATGGAAGAAGCTTATTAAGAGCTGCCGTAGCCTGACTCGCCCTATATTCTTGAATAAAGCTAAAGAGACCATTAATAATGTTGACCAACCAAATTGCAATCCCCAACTCTAAACTATGAGAAAGCATGGCGATAAAGCCACCACCCCACAATAAGAGTGCCATAAGACTAGTAAAATGTCTGAAAAAGGTCAGCCAAATAGGCTCCTTCTTACTTTCCTTCAATTGGTTAGGGCCATACGTCGCCTGCCTCTCCTTAACCTCTTGTGAGCTCAAACCCTGAGGGCTTGTCTGCAAGACTTGGTAAACTTGTTCGGGAGGATAGGTCCCTAATTTTATATGTTCTTGTCTAGAATCAACCATAATCCTTTCCTCGATTCTAAATCATTAAAACGATTTCATTTTTTCACCCCTATTATACTCCTTTTTCAGAAAAGGTTGAAAAGAAAAAAACCAAGCCACATGACTTGGTTTAGATTTTATTTAATATGTAATTTAGCACGCAGACTAGCAGCTCGGGCACCAAGTAGTTGGTCAGCCATACGAGTTACAAGAGCAAGAACGCCGTAGACACCGATTCCAAGGCCTCCTCCAATGACCAAGTAAATCACACTACCCATACGGCTTGTTGGTGACAATACAAACTGGAACAACCAATAGAAGATCGCAACTGGAATAGCCATGAGTACCGTAAGGATACAGATGAGCAAGGCTTTTCTAAACACTGTCTTACGACTAAAGTGCGTAACAGTGTGGAGGTGATTATACATGAGAGCAATTGGAACACCTAAACCGATGGCTGTTGAAATAACCGGGCCAAGGGCTCCTAAGAAAATAATCAATGGCAGCTGTAGAATAGCCTTAACTAAAACCCCAATCGCAAAATAGTTGATAGCTTTGCGGGTTTCAAAGATTGCCTGAAGCATTGGTGCTAAAACGCTATACAAGGCCAAGAAAATAACTTGAATCAGACTGGCTACAAAGAGCAAGTGGGCCTGACTATCTGGCGCACCATAAAAGACTGTATAAAGTGGTTTAGCTAAAATCACTGATCCTACAATGGCAGGAACAATAAAGAGCAAAAGCAACTGTAAGTTATTAATAATCAGTTTAGCTGCTCCCCTAAGATCCTTCTTAACCATATTTTCAGTCAAGAGTGGAATCCCAACCCCAGCAATGGAGATAGCTACAGCAATCAAAATCATAGTAATCTTACTTGGGTTTGAAGACAAGTAAGCATAGAGAACCTGAAGCTGACTGTTGCTATAGCTTGTAAACTTCTCCATAGTACGGATAAAGGTCCATTGGTCAATCAACTGGAAAAGTTGAACTGCTGACCCAGTAATAATGAAAGGAATGGCTTCCTTAAAGGTTTCAATAACAATTGCAGTTGGATTGATATCCGGATGAACAGCCTGCTTGCCAAAAAGACTCTTGAGTTTACCCTCCTTCCAAAGGTAGAAGAAAAGCACCCCATAACTAGCCAACATACCGATAAAAGCGGCAAAAGTCGATTGGACAACTGCTGTCACATAATCGCCTGTCCCAATTTTCATGATGAAGAAGGTCGCCAACAGCATCCAAATAACACGGATAATCTGTTCCGCAATCTGACTCAAGGCATAAGGTTTCATGTTGTTAAAGCCTTGGAAAAAGCCTCGTAAAACAGACATCGATGGGAAAATAACAACTGCCCAAGAAAGACTACGCATGACGCGAACCAGATCCTCGTCTCCCCCAGAAAGGTAAGACATCCACGGCGAAGCAAAGTACATGAAAACGCCAAAGATAAGTCCGAGACCAATCATGTAATACAAGATACGCTTGAGTAAGAAGAAACTCGTCTCCATCTTTCCAAGTGTGTTGTATTTAGACACCTGTTTGGCAATTGCGACTGGAATACCTGCTGTTGAAATCAAGAGGAAAAGAGCATAAATATTATACCCTTGACCAAAAAGGGCATTGGCTTGGTCACCTTGTTTACCCATCCAAGCATACCAAGGAATAATGTAGAGTGCCCCCAATAGACGACTGATAATATTGGATGCTGTCATCCATGCCGTCCCTCTTAGCATCTGCTGCTGCTGTGTATCAGTTTTAGTTTCAGTCATAACTTTCTTTCTAGAGAATAAAATATAATCTAGTTTATTATAAACTTTTGGCTGTGACTTGTAAAACAAGAACATTAAGGCTAAAATAGGAACTATGATTACTATTGAACAAGTTCTAGAGGTTCTTAAAAAGGACCATAATTTTAGAGATATTATCGACCAAGACAACTACTACTATTCATGGACTGGGGTGACTTTTGATCATCTTTCTTATGATAGTCGTGATGTCACACCATCGTCCCTCTTCTTTGCCAAAGGAGCTGCTTTCAAGCCTGAATTTTTAGAGAATGCTGTCAAAGCTGGCTTGAGTTTCTACGTGGCTGAGAAAGATTATCAAGTGGGAATACCTGCCATTATCGTATCAGATATTAAGCAGGCTATGAGCCTCGTTGCTCAGGCCTTCTACCAATACCCTCAAGACAAGCTTAAATTGCTGGCTTTCACTGGGACAAAAGGGAAAACAACAGCAGCCTACTTTGCCTTCAATATTCTCAAGCAAAGTCATAAACCTGCTATGCTTTCAACCATGAACACGACACTAGACGGAAAAAACTTCTTCAAGTCTACCTTAACAACACCTGAGAGTTTGGACCTTTTCCGTATGATGGCTGAAGCTGTTGCTAATGGCATGACCCATCTGATTATGGAAGTCTCAAGTCAAGCCTATCTGACTAAGCGTGTCTATGGACTGACTTTTGATGTAGGTGTCTTTCTTAACATCAGCCCAGACCATATTGGGCCTATTGAACACCCAACCTTTGAAGACTACTTCTACCATAAGCGTCTTCTCTTGGAAAACAGTCGAGTTGTTATTGTTAATAGCGGTATGGATCACTTTGATTTTATCGCTGAGGAAGTTGTGGATAAAGAGCATGACTTCTATGGTAAAAACTCCGACAACGCTGTTAAACATGGCTCTGGTTTTAGCTTTAAGGCAAGTGGGAAATTAGCCGGTGACTATGATATCCAACTTATCGGTGACTTTAACCAGGACAATGCTATGGCTGCTGGTCTGGCCTGCCTACGTCTCGGAGCTAGCCTTCAAGACATCAAGGAAGGAATCGCTCAAACCTCTGTTCCAGGGCGTATGGAGGTTCTAACCCAAACTAATGGGGCTAAGACATTTGTTGACTATGCTCACAATGGAGATAGCCTAGATAAGCTCTTACAAGTCGTAACCAGCCATCAAGATGGTCGTATTAGTCTAATTCTAGGGGCTCCAGGAAATAAGGGTGAAAGCCGTCGTAAAGACTTTGGACATGTCCTCAATACCTACCCTGATGTTGATGTCATCCTAACAGCTGATGATCCTAACAAGGAAGATCCTCTTGCTATCTGTCAGGAAATTGCTAGCCACATCAGTCGCGAGGTTCGTATCATTGTCGATCGAGAGGAAGCAATCAAAACAGCAATGTCTGAGACTACAGACTCTAAAGACGCTGTGGTTATCGCTGGTAAAGGTGCTGATGCCTTCCAGATCGTAAATGGTAAACGTGATAACTATGCTGGCGATATTGAAGTCGCTAAGAAATATTTGTAAAGATTTAATTAAAAAGATTCAATGATGTGTCATTGAATCTTTTTAATTCATCTCATTTTTACAAATTAAAGCAATACTACCGATAACGTCTCAATTGAGGTGGTTCATAAGACTGGACAAAAGCTGCAATTTCTGAAAAATCATCTGTAAAGAGGAATTTTGCTACTGTTTCAGCCTCCAAAAAATCATGAGCAACCATGGTATCTAACATCGTTTTCATAGCGTCATAATAGCCATTGAGATTGAAGAAAACACAGGGGTTGTCCAACTTACCGACTCGAGCAGCTGCAATAGCTTCAGAGATTTCTTCCAGTGTCCCTAGACCTCCTGGAAGGGCGATAAAGAGATCTCCTTGCTCTAGCATAGCAGTCTTTCGTTCTGCCATAGTTTCTACTATGGTCATTGAAGTTAACCCCTCATAAGCTATCTCCCTATCTTTGAGGAATTGTGGCATAATGCCATGAGCCTGTCCACCATTTTCCAAAACCGTATCACCAAGAACTCCCATAAGTCCCATCTTACTGCCACCATAGACTAGGGTATGACCATTTTTAGCAATCCACTGACCCAAGGCAATTGTTGCTTTCTTAAAGCTAGGACTGTCACCTATATTAGCTCCCAAATAGACCGTTACTTTCATTGAAGTCCTCCTTTTTATTCTATTATAACGCAAAATTCCTGCCATAACTGACAGGAATTTTTTCTTAGTCTTTACGCTCCAAATTACGAAGCATTTCATCAATTTTATTACCGTATTCGATAGACTCATCCTTAATAAAGGTCAAATCCGGAATCTTATACATGGTCAATTTTTTACCAAGTTCACGCTTGATTGTACCAGTAGCCTTTTCAAGACCAGTTTGTGCCTTTTGGTTATCTGAGGCCAAGGTTGAATGAATGGTGTAAAAAATCTTAGCAGCTGACAAATCACCAAGCATCTGTACATCTGTGATAGTGACATCTTGCACGCGTGGGTCACGAACTTTCTTTTGAAGAATTTCATTGACCTCACGTTTGATTTCCATCCCAACACGGTCTACACGAAATGAATTTCCCATAGTCTTATCCTTTCTCTCTTATTATGATGGAACAAAAGCCAGGCCAGATGACCTAGCTTTGTCTCCTTAGTAAGCTTTTTTAAAAGCTAACAAAATTAACGTTTAATTTCTTCCATAATATAAGCTTCGATAACGTCATCAACTTTAATATCGTTATAGTTTTCAATCATCAAACCACCCTCTTGAGCGTTTCCGACTTCTTTAACGTCATCTTTAAAGTGTTTCAAGCTTGCCAATTTACCATCAAAAATAACGACACCATCACGAATCACACGGGCACTTGAGTCACGAGTGATTTTACCACTAGTAACCATGAACCCACCGATTGTTCCGACTTTAGAAACTTTGAAGGTTTCACGGATAATAGCTTCACCAATGACTTTTTCTTCAAATTCAGGATCAAGCATCCCTTTCATGGCATCTTCGATTTCTTCGATAACCTTGTAAATGATGCTGTGAAGACGAATTTCAACTTCATCAGTTTCCGCTTGTTGACGTGCTTGTGGTGTAGGACGAACGTTAAATCCGATGACAACGGCATCTGAAGCTTCCGCAAGAGTAATATCAGATTCGTTGATAGCACCTACTGCTGAGTGAACAACATTAACGCGAACACCCTCAACATCAATCTTAAGAAGTGACGCTGCCAAGGCTTCAACAGAACCTTGTACATCGGCCTTGATGATAACATTAACAGTCTTCAATTCACCGGCTTTAAGGGTATCAAAGAGGTTATCAAGGCTAACACGATGTGTTTGTTGACGTTGTTTCATAAGGGCACGTTTGGCACGTTCTTCACCGGCTGCGCGAGCTGCTTTTTCATCTTCATAAACGGCAAAATGGTCACCCGCCATAGGCGCTTCGTTCAAACCAGTAATTGAAACTGGTGTTGATGGTGCTGCAGTCTTAATACGACGACCAAGGTCATTGGTCATAGCACGGACACGTCCGAAGGTATTACCAACAACGATTGGGTCTTGAACATGCAAGGTACCTTGTTGAACAAGGAGGGTTGCAACTGCACCTTTACCTTTGTCCAAACGAGCTTCGATAACAGTACCGATAGCACGAACACTTGGATCCGCTTTAAGCTCTTCCACTTCAGCCACAAGAAGAACGGTTTCAAGCAATTCTTCAATGTTTTGTCCAAATTTAGCTGAGATTTCAACGAATTCACTATCACCACCCCATGCAGTTGAGATAACGCCATGCTCAGCCAATTCACCGATAACACGTTCTGGGTTAGCACCTGGTTTATCAATCTTGTTAATCGCAACAATGATTGGAACACCAGCAGCCTTAGAGTGGTTGATGGCTTCAATAGTTTGTGGCATAACACCGTCATCCGCAGCGACAATCAAGATAGTAATATCTGTAACAGAAGCACCACGGGCACGCATAGATGTAAAGGCCGCGTGTCCTGGAGTATCAAGGAAGGTGATTTTCTTACCACCCTCTTCAATTTGGTAGGCACCAATATGCTGTGTGATACCACCAGCTTCTCCAGTCGCAACACGTGAGTTACGAAGGGTATCAAGAAGGGTTGTTTTACCATGGTCAACGTGTCCCATGATAGTAACAACTGGTGCACGTTCTACCATAGCATCTTTATTGAGGTAGTCTTCGTCAACAAAGAAACGTTCGATATCAGCATTATCGACTTCTTCTTTCTTGGTTGCCTCAATGCCGTAGTCAACCATCAACAACTCAATAGTATCCCCATCAAGAGATTGGTTCTGAGTTGCCATAACACCCATCATGAAGAGTTTCTTAACGATTTCAGCTGGCTCACGTTTAATACGTTTTGCGATTTCTGCAACCGTCATGCCTTCAGTATATTCAAATTCTTTTGGTAATTCATGGAATTTACGCTCTGTTACTGGTTTTGGAGCTGAATTACCACGGTTATTTTTACCTTTTTTATTTTTGTTTTTATTCCAGTTACTATTTCGTTGATTTCTCACTTGGTTTTGATTATTCCACTTATTATTTCTTGTTTGCTTAGGTCCATCTTCATTCTCGCGACGATTATCACGTGATTTATCTGGACGTGCCTTTTTACGACGTGTATCTTGTGCTTGCGCAGCTGGAGCTGGTTGAGCAGCCGGTGCTGGCTTAGGAGCTGGCTTAGCTTCAGCAACTGCTTTTTGAGCAGCGACTTCAGCCTGTTGTTTTTCTTTTCTTGCCTTTTCTTGCTCTTTCGCACGGCGTTGCTCTGCAGCTTTTTCTTCGCGGAAGCGTGTTTCACTTTGACGTGAATACTCTGCATTTTGCTCTGCTTTCAAGGCTGCTGCACGCGCTTTAAAGTCAATACGTGGACCTGCCTGATTGTTGCGGGCAACATCGTTACGTTTATTTCGACCTTGATCATTGCGCTGTTTACCTTGGAAATTACGGTCACGATTACTATTGTTACCGCGGTTCCCATTATTACGGTTGCCTTGACCATTTCCGTTTTGGTTGCGACGATCATTATTCTGACGTTTACCTTGATCGTTCCCTTGTTGATTTCGGTTACGATTACGGTTGTCACGGCCTCCGCCGTTTTGACGACGCTCTGCTTCTGCCTTGGCACGTGCTTCACGTTCTGCCTTAAAATTACGGCTTTGTGGTTTTTTCGGAGTCGCAGGGGCTTCTTTGACTTCAGCCTTTGATGTTTCTTTAGCTGGAGCTGATTTCGCAACAGGTACCTTATCAACCTTAGGCGCTACCTTTTCCTCTTTAGGAGTTGGTGTCGCTTTAGGAGCTGGCTTGCTTTCAGCCTTAGCTGTTCCCCCTTTTAAACTTGAAGTGATACGATTAGCATCAGCTTCTTCAACTGATGAGGAATGGCTCTTCACAGAAAGACCAAGTTCTTGAGCTTTCGCAACAACAACCTTGCTTTCTACACCAACCTCTTTTGCGATTTCATATAATCGTTTCTTTGACACGTGATGTCCTCCTATTCTTTAGTCCATAAGAGTCCTCATTTTCTTTGAAAATCCAGCATCAACTACAGCAACCGTTTTTCTTGGTTTACCAATAGCCATGCTTAATTCCAGTGCGTTAAACACTGTAGAGACTTCTATATTATAGTAGTTACATTTATCAGTCGTCTTTTTAGTCACGTTACTACCAGCATCATTGGCAAGAAAAACTAGTCTCGCCTGCCCTGATTGAACTGCCTTAATGACAAGTTCCTCGCCAGAAATAAGCTTTCCAGCTCTTTGTGCTAGTCCCAACATATTTGACAATTTTTCTGTGTTATTCAAGACCTAACTCTCTTCTTTTGACCTTGTGATCCACATAAGCAATGAGTTCATCATAAAAACTTTCAGGAACATCCATGGAGAAACTATGGTTAAAAGCACGTTTCTTTTTGGCTTGGAGAGCTTCTTCATTATCTAATTTAATGTAAGCACCTCGGCCATTTTTCTTTCCTGTTGGATCAATGAAAATCTCACCATCTTTAGTTTTTACAATGCGGAGCAAATCACGTTTATCAATGATTTCTCCTGAGACAACTGATTTGCGTAAAGGTATTTTTCGTGTTTTAGCCATCAAACACCTCTATGTTCTTCTTATTCTGCTTCTGTTGTTTCAGTTACTTCTTCTGTTGTGACTTCAACAGGTGTAGCTTCTTCTGCAACAATCTCATCTACAACTTCCTCAGTAGCAGCCTCAGCTTTTTCAGCTTCGAGTGCTTCGTATTCAGAAGCTGACTTGATGTCAATACGGTAACCAGTCAAATGAGCTGCCAAACGAACGTTTTGCCCACGACGACCAATTGCAAGAGATAATTTGTTATCTGGTACAACTACTGTTGCACGTTTGCTATCATTTTCGTCGAAGAGAACATAGTCCACTTCAGCCGGTGCAATAGCATTGTAGATGAATTCAGCTGGATCTTCAACCCATTGAATAACATCAATATTTTCCTCAACAGGAACTTCAATTCCTGTCTTAGCATCCAAACGTGTTGGGTGGAAACGGCTGACAACTTTCTTAATATTGCTTCCACCACGACCAACGATAGTACCAATAGCATCAACGTTAGGATTATGACTGCGAACAGCAACCTTAGTACGATCACCTGCTTCACGAGACACACTCATGATTTCCACAGTTCCATCAAATACTTCTGGAATTTCTTGTTCCATGATACGTTTGATGAACTCTGGATGGCTACGACTGACAAAGACGTTAACACCTTTAGGGTTGTTTTCAACTTTATAAACATAAACATCAATGACATCATGTGACTTAAAGCTTTCACCAGGAATTTGATCTTGGCGTGACAATTGAGCTTCGAGCGTTCCAAGATTGACATAAATGAAACGTTGGTCGAAGCGTTCAACTGTTCCTTGCATGATTTCACCTTCATGTTGCTTATAGTCATTATAAGTGATTTCACGCATCTGCTTGCGCATTTTTTCCATAATGGTTTGTTTGGCAGATTGCGCTGCAACACGACCAAATTCATCGACTGACTCTTCAAAACGAATCTTGTCACCGAGCTCGTAAGCAGAGCTGATAGCAAGTGCATCTTTCAAGCTAATTTCCAAACGACTATCAAAGACTTCATCTACAACTTCACGAACGGTATAAACTTGAAAATCACCTGTTTTTTCATTGAATTCAACTACAGCTGATTCTGACTGACCATAACGACGCTTGTAGGCTGACTTAAGTGATTCAACCACAGCATCGATGATGTCTTCCTTGTTAATGTGTTTTTCTTCTTCCAAGACACGGAAGGCTTCTAGCATTTCTTTGCTCATATTCTTTGTTGTTTTAACCTCTAAAGGCCAAAACTGGCATCCTTTCTTTATTTACACTAATAGTTTTAGAGTTTGACTGCCAAACGAGCTTTAGCAACTGTTTGATAGGGAATCTCAACAGTTTTATGGCGAGTCTTATCAAGGTAATCAATTGTTAGGGTTTCCCCATCAAAGGCCACCAAGTCACCTTGGAAAATCTTGATCTTATCAATAGCCTTGTAAAGACTAACATTGATATACTGACCAACAGCATTTGTCAAAGCTTCTTTGGTTTTTAAGGGACGCTCTAACCCTGGACTAGAAACTTCCAGCATGTATTGATCCGGGAAAGGATCAGGCTGAATAGTATCCAAGAGGGGACTGATAATTTCAGTCAAGTCTGCAGTATCTTCTACAGTAATACCTCCTGGCTTATCAATCAAAACTGACAAGACATAGTCACCGCCAAGCTTTTCGTACTCGATATCGACCAGTTCGTATGGCTCAGGAATAGCTGGAGCTACGACTGCCGTCACGAGATCAATAATTTTTTGCGACATTATGACCTCCTTACACACACAAGAGACGAAGTTTCTACTCCGCCTCTCTTTCGTTATTTTCCTATATTATAGCATAGCTCAAAAGCCATTGCAAGGAATAACCATATTGCTATCATTTCAATGCAAAAAGGTTGGGAATCACCCAACCTTATTTATTGCGTCGCTGGAACAGTGCTATAGGTAGTCACACCCGATCCATTATTATTGTATGTAGGGGTTGTCGTACCTTGTTCCTGAACATAATTACCTGTGTTTTCACTATAATTATTACTATAGTTAGTGCCTCCATTATAGGTACTTACCGATCCACCACCTGCTGCCTCAGATGGCCCAGCCTCATAATTTGAAGATGCTTCACTTGAAGCCGCACTTCCTTTAGAATTAACGAAATCATCTGAACCATAGTTAGAGCTACCAGATCCATAGAGAACCAAACTAGTCTTAAGATTGGATTCAGAGACTTTTTTCTTACCAACTTCCTTCTTAATACGGTTTTGTACCTTAAGAATATCCTCAGTTGAAGCTACTTGATAACTTCCACCATTGAACATGGCATCCGAACCAGCCAATTGGTAGGACTTAATATTTTTAAGGGCATCACTATAACCCATCAAGCTACGCAAAGTATTGGTATCACCAAGATCGATACTGGTTTGAACATTTGAACTTACAGCCGACAAAATTTTCTTGTAAGAACCAATAGAGTCCATCTTCAATAGCTTAGCTACAACCTTTTGAATAACCTCACGTTGACGTTTTTGACGACCATAGTCACCATCAGGGTCATCGTAACGCATACGTGAATAGACTAAAGCTTGCTCACCATTGATTTTATGGGTTCCGGGCTCAACTTTTGCCTGAAATTCAGGTTCATTTTCTGCAATCGAAATTGGAAAATCAAAATGATTCGTTACCTCAATACCACCAACAGCATCTACCAAATCAATCATACCCTGCATATTAATCAGTGCATAATAGTCAATATCAATATCTAAAACCTTTTGAATGGTTGAAATAGCCAAGTCAGCACCACCCTCAGCATATACTGAATTTAGTTTTGCTTCACCCGACCCCTCAATATCTGTCAAAAGGTCACGTTCCAAACTGGTCATGGTTGTTTTCTTAGTCTTAGGGTTCACTGTTACCAAAATCATGGTATCAGAGTTTCCTTCCCAGGTTTCCTTACGTTCTTTGGATCCTGTATCTACCCCCATCAAGAGAATAGTTATAGGCTTAGTCTGTTGAATAGCCTTACTATTCCCTGAAGTTGCTTTAGAAGCCCTAAACGTTTTTGACAATTCGCCTGTGGCGTAATTATAAGTTGTCGTTAGGTAAATACCAGCAGCTACTACTGTCGTTGCAAAAATCGCCAACAACATCAATAAAATTTTTCGTCCAAGTTTCATGTTTTTTCCTAATCTATGAGTTTAGCCATAAGGTAAACATCTAGAAATTCTCCATTTTTAGTTCTTGCACCACGTTTCTTAGTGCCTTCAATGTCAAATCCGAATTTTTGATAGAGATGAACCGCCCGTTTATTACGTGCTTGAACCGTCAACTCTAAGCGGCGGATAGTTGGTGTATGATCTGCCCAGTCAATCATTGTTTCCATAAGAAACTGGCCAACACCATTCCCCCAGTAGGGTTTAGAAACCGCAATAAATACGTCGCCAATATGACTGGTCTTAGTATCTTGATCAGAGGTAACATTACAAACACCAATGACCTCATGACCCAATTTCGCCACCAAACAAATCTCATTAAGCCTATGCTGATGACTTTCAATATAAGTGGCTAACTGTTCAGCACTCAGTATAGAACTTCTATCATCTTGTGCTAGAAAATCCGATTCCAAGGCTACAGTCTCTAGTAAACGAGCTAGAGAGGCAGCATCCTCTCTTTGAGCTTCCTCAATGACTAATTCTTGCTCAGCCATTTATCATTTCCTCCTGAATCTCCTTACTTCTAGGACCGAAAGATTCAAAAAGCAACTGACGTCCATCTCCATGATGAGATATCGAAATTAGGAGATAATCCCCTAACAGACTCTCATCTAGGAGCTCACCCCACTCGATGATTGTCACACCTTCACCATACAGAAAATCATCTAAATCAATAGAATCTGGATCATCACCAATGCGGTAGACATCTAAATGATAGAGTGGCAGTCGCCCCTCATACTCCCTTACAATAGTATACGTTGGACTCTTTATCATCTGTGAAATATCCAAACCTTTGGCAATTCCCTTAGTCAAGGTCGTTTTGCCAGCTCCCAGATCCCCTGAGAGAACAATTATATCTCCAGAATCGAGCAGTCGACCTAGCTTTTGGCCGATACTAATCAATTCTTCTTCATTTTGACTGTAAATCATGTTTTCATTATATCAAAAAATAAAAATATGGACTAGAATCCACTGTAAAAATACAGTAGAAACTTATAAATATTGAATCATTTAAGTAAGAAGTTAAGATATGTATTTTAATCTTCAATTTATTTTAACCACATCAATCACTCATAGATTAGAAATCGTTTTGTAAAACTTACTATAGATTTGAAAGTTAATCAAAAAAACTCTCTCACATTCCCCAGATAAAATCGCAAAAGAAAAAGCCTGACAAATATACAGACTTTTAACTTTCAAGCTTTAGAACACAGCCATACTGATGAAGTTAAGGATAAACAAGATATCCAAAATCCACATAATAAAGTGGACATCCTTAGCTTGACCTTTGACGATTTTGACCAAAGTATAAGTAAGGAAACCAGCTGCGATACCATAGGTAATACTATATGAGAATCCCATGAAAATAGAAGTGAAGAAGGCAGGAATAGCTTCAGACAAGTCTTCCCAATCGACACTCTTAAGGTTAGAGAGCATCATAACACCTACAATAATAAGAATAGGCGCTGTTGCCGCATTTGGAACGATTGACACCACTGGACTAAAGAAACTAGAAATGGCAAAGAGTACAGCAACCACAAGAGCTGTCAAACCAGTACGTCCACCAGCACCAATACCTGCTGCAGATTCAACGTAAGTTGTAACGTTTGAAGTCCCTGCAATGGCACCAATACTTGTACCAACAAGGTCAGAGTAAAGAGCACGGTCAAGAGCTTTTGATTCGTTGTTATCACCTGTTGAAGCAATGATACCAACCTTCTCACCAGTACCGATTAAGGTACCGATAGTATCGAAGATATCAGTCAATGAGAAGGCAAGGATAGCCATAAAGACACCAGGCAAACGAGAAACGTCTGCAAAGAGTGATCCCAATCCCTTAGATCCAAGCGCTGCACCAAAGACCTGACCAAGATCTTTAATAGATGATGTCAAGCTAGCTGCGTGCCAATCGATGCTTCCAAGATCAACGACACCAGCAAAAATAGCAATGATAGTCGTTACGAGGATTGAAAGAAGAACTCCACCACGAATACCTTTAACAATAAAGAAAATCGCAATCGCAAGACCAATCAAACCTACAATTACAGTTGGATTATTGAAGGCAACCAAACCTGGTGTAGCTGACGATGAAGCTGTAATTGACGCCTTGGCCATGTCAGCACCTTTACCTGCTACAGTGTAGGTATGTGGATTAATTGAGAATTTCAAGAAACCAGCATTTTTAATCCCAACATAGGCAAGGAAAACACCGATACCTGCTGAAATAGCAGATTTGAGAGCTGTTGGAATAGACTCAATAATCATCTTACGTACTTTAGTTACCGTGATGATCAATGAAATAACACCACATAGAAAGACCATTGCTAAGGCCTCTTGCCAAGTGTAACCCAAAGAAAAGACCACTGTGTAGGTGAAGAAGGCATTAAGCCCCATACCAGGCGCTTGAGCGTATGGTAGGTTAGCATAAAATGCCATCATCAATGTCCCTGCAACCGCACCAATAATTGTTGCTAAGAAAACACCTTGTGCAGGCATTCCTGTTTGGGCCAACATCGCTGGGTTAACAAAGAGGATGTAAGACATGGCAAAGAAAGTTGTCAATCCGGCAGTCACTTCTGTGCGGACATCAGTACCATGTTCTTTCAATTTGAAAAACTTTTCCATGAAAGTTTAGACTCCTTAATAAAAAATATTGTCAAAATCCGAATAATTTCGGAACATTCTCATGTAGAATGCAACATTACTATTCTACATGAAATCATTTGACGGTGCAAGGTTTATTTCCTGAGACTTTTCTTATGAAAAACCGAACGTTCTTAGAAAGCTCTTTCTTAATCACCAACAAAGGACAGATTTTTGCTATAATAGGAACATGACAAAAAAATTGATTGCACTAGATCTTGATGGAACGTTATTACGCCCAGATGGAACTATTTCAGAATTTACACAAAAAACGATTAAAGACGTACAAAACAAAGGACACCAAGTCGTTATTGCTACAGGTCGTCCTTATCGTATGGCTATTGACCATTACAAAACACTAGGGTTAGAAACACCACTCATCACCTTCAACGGCTCTTTGACCAATCTTCCAGACCAAGACTGGGCTTATGAGCATTCGGTTAAATTAGATAAGAAATATCTGATTAGCCTCTTACAACGCCATGATGAATTAGAGATGGATTTTCTGGCTAGTGAATATCGAAAACACTTCTATATCACTATGAATCACCCAGAGCGTATTCAACCACAACTCTTTGGTGTTGATAAAATTATTGAGGCTATGCGTTTAGAACCAACTAAAATCACGCGCAACCCTAACGCTCTCCTTATGCAAACTCGCCATGAAGATAAGTACCAACTAGCCGATGACATCAAGAAAGACTTCAAGGAAGAAATTGAAGTTGATTCTTGGGGTGGCCCACTTAATATTTTGGAATTTTCGCCTAAAGGTATTAACAAGGCCTACGCCCTGAACTACTTACTTAAGGCCATGCGTAAATCAACGGATGATTTGATTGCTTTTGGTGACGAACACAATGACACAGAGATGTTGGAACTTGCTAAAACTGGTTATGCCATGAAGAATGCTAGCTCTGTCCTTCTTCCCCACGCTAACGAACAAATTGAGTGGACTAATGAAGAGGATGGCGTTGCTCGCAAACTTCAAGAACTCTTTTTATAAACAAGAAAAGACACTGAAAATTTCTTCGGTGTCTTTTGTTCTGATTAAGGTAAAATAGCCACTGCACGCACTGGGGAACCTGTCGCCTTGTCCCAGTGAGGAAATGCAATTGAAATCAAAGCACCAACGGCTGGAACTTGATCCAATTGGTTCAAGACTTCTACCTGATAAATGTTTTGTTCCAAGAGGTAGTATTCGTTAACCAAGCCATGTTCTGCTGCTGGAATACCAGCATCTGTATCAAAAGTCTCATGACCGACAGCCTTAACATGGCGTTCATGAATCAAGAATTCTAGAGCTTCGCGGCTCCAACCTGGACTTTGCTGAACCCCATTTTCATCAAGGTTGCGCATAGCATCTTGATCTGGCCAACGCTTCGACCAATCACTACGAAAAGCGACAAAGGCCCCTTCAACAATTCGTCCATGTTCTGCTTCAAAGTCTAAGATATCTTGTTTGCTCAAGACAAAGTTTGGACTCGCAGCAACTTCTTTAGACTTGTCGATAACATAGAGTGGTAAAAGAAGATCTTTGAGGGCAATCTCATCCAACCAACGACCACCTTCTACAAAGTGAATCGGTGCATCAATATGCGTTCCGTATTGACCAACCACTGTAAATTTTTGAACATGGAAACCATCTTTTAATGTGAAAAGGTCTTCTTGTTTCAAAGCTGGGAGAGCTGGAAAGTGTGGACTTTCCGCATTAATTTTGTGGGTCAAGTCAACCCATTTCTTAGATTGCAATTCATTATAAATACTTAGTAAATCTGACATAAGGAGGTCCTCTTTTCTTATAGATTTAACCTTAAATAGTTAATTGAAGAAATTATAGCAGCCATTGCTAGCTATTACAAGCATTTATCTCATTTTTTCTTAATCCCATTTCTTCTAGTTAGATATAGCTTCAAACTATATCTAGCTCCTTTTGTCTGAAAAGAAAGTATATTTGCGATAATTTGATATTTTTTTCAATTTTATGACACTTTTATTACGAAAAGCATTGACAAATCTATGATAACGTTTTACAATTAGATTGTTCTAATTTTCGAGGGACTAAAAAAATATTGTTGTCATTTTCATGTCATGAATGATAATACCAATAATCATTTTTCTATTCCTAAGAAGCAATATATAAAAGGAGGAAGAACACTAATGGGTATCGGTATTATTATTGCTAGCCATGGTAAATTCGCTGAAGGTATTCACCAATCAGGTTCTATGATTTTTGGTGAACAAGAGAAAGTTCAAGTGGTTACTTTCATGCCAAATGAAGGTCCTGACGACTTGTACGCTCACTTCAAAGATGCCATCGCTCAATTTGACGCTGACGACGAAATTCTTGTCCTTGCAGACCTTTGGTCTGGGTCACCATTTAACCAGGCAAGCCGTATCAAGGAAGAAAATCCTGATCGCAAGATGGTTATCGTGACAGGACTCAACTTGCCAATGCTTATCCAAGCATATACGGAACGTATGGTAGCTCCTGATGCTGGGGTTGAAGAGATTGTCGCTAACATTTATAAGGAAACAAAAGAAGGCGTTAAAGTCCTTCCAGAAGGCCTTATTCCTGAAGAAGACACTAAACCAGCCGACGCTAAGCCTTCTGTTCCTAAAGGTAGCATTCCTGAAGGAACCGTTCTTGGTGATGGAAAAATCAAATACGTTTTGGCTCGTGTTGACACACGTCTCCTCCACGGTCAGGTTGCGACTGGTTGGACTCACTCAACTCACCCAGACCGTATCATCGTTGTTTCAGACACTGTTTGTCATGATAAACTTCGTACAAACATGATTAAACAAGCCGCTCCATCTGGTGTTCAAGTTCACGTTATCCCAATTAAAAACATGGTTAAAGCAAACAATGACCCACGTTTTGGTGATACACGTGCTATGCTTCTCTTTGAATCTGTTGAAGATGCTCTTGCTGCTGTTAAAGCAGGTGTTGATGTTAAAGAAATCAACCTTGGTTCTTCAGCTTATAAAGAAGGAAAAGTCAACGTTACTAAAGCTCTTTCATTTGACCAAACAGATGTGGATGCTATCAAAGAGTTGCAATCATTGGGTGTCAAATTTGACGTTCGTGGGGTACCAAGTGATAGCCCAGCAAACGTTGATACCTTGATTAAGTCAGCTGAAACTAAATTAGCAGAGAAGAAATAATTTTGGAGGATGCATAAATGAGTTTAGTACAAATTATTTTAGTCGTAATTGTTGCTTTCATCATCGGTTGTAGCTCAGTTAACGACCAAATCGAAACATACCAACCAGTTGTGGCTTGTTCCCTTATCGGTCTTGTTACTGGTCATCTCGAACTCGGCGTAATGTTGGGTGGTAGCTTACAGTTGATCACTATGGGATGGGCTAACGTTGGTGCTGCCATGGCACCAGATGCCTCACTTGCCGCTGTAGCTTCTACAATCATCCTTATCTTGGGTGGTCAAGGAGCTAAAGGAATTGGTCCAGCCATCGCCCTTGCGGTTCCTTTGGCTGTTGCCGGTCTTGCCTTGACAATGTTTGTCCGTACTGCAACTGTCTTCATCGCTCACATTATGGATAGTCGTGCTGAAGATGCTGATATCGCTGGTATTGAAAGATGGCACTTTATCGGTATGTCCCTCCAAGGTCTCCGTGTTGCTATCCCTGCCCTCCTCTTGTTATTGATTCCTGCACACCTTGTACAATCTGGTCTTGAATCTATGCCTGAATGGTTAACATCAGGTATGACAATCGGTGGTGGTATGGTTGTAGCCGTTGGTTATGCCATGGTTATCAACATGATGTCTAGTCGCGAAGTTTGGCCATTCTTCTTCCTTGGTTTTGCTTTGGCTGCCCTCAAAGAATTGACCTTGATTAGCTTGGGTATCATCGGCCTCTGTCTTGCCGTTATGTACCTTGCACTTGAAGCTAGTGGTTCAAATGGTTCTTCAAATGATGGAGGATCAGGTGATCCCCTCGGTGAAATTCTGGAAGACTTTTAATTAGGAGGAAAGAAAATGGCTGATTCAAAAATTAAATTAACAAAAGCAGATCGTTTCAAAGCTTTCTTGCGCTCATACTTCCTTTTAGCTTCATTCAACTATGAACGTATGCAAAATGGTGGTGTGGCTTACACCCTTATTCCTGCAATCAAAAAACTTTATCAAACAAAAGAAGAACGTGTAGCTGCTCTTAAACGTCACTTGGAATTCTTCAATACACAACCTTTCATGGCTAACCCAATCTTTGGGGTTACACTTGCCTTGGAAGAAGAACGTGCCAACGGTGCTGACATCGATGATGCCGCTATCTCAGGGGTTAAGGTTGGTATGATGGGACCTCTTGCAGGTGCCGGTGACCCTCTCTTCTGGTTTACCCTTCGCCCAATCTTCCTTTCATTAGGAGCAGGTTTGGCTGTTTCAGGTAACATCTTGGGACCTATCGTCTTCTTCGTACTTTGGAATGCTATGGTCGCTGCTGTTAAATGGTACACTCAAGAGTTCGGTTATAGAGCTGGTGCTGCGATTACAGACGACGTATCTGGTAACCTTCTTCAACAAGTAACTCGTGGCGCATCAATGATGGGGATGTTCGTTATCGGTTCTCTTATCCAACGTTGGGTAAGTATCACCTTCACACCAGTTGTCTCAACTGTTAAACAACAAGAAGGTGCTTATATCGATTGGGATAAACTTCCAAAAGGTATTGCCGGTGTTAAAGAAGCCTTCCATCAACAAGCTGCTGGTCGCTCTCTTGACGCTAACAAGGTAACAACCTTGCAAGACAACTTGAACCAATTGATTCCTGGTCTTGCTGCCCTTGGTTTGACTTTCCTCTGCATGTACCTTCTTAAGAGAAAAGTTTCTCCAATCGTTATCATTTTGGGTATCTTTGTTCTAGCTATTGTACTCCACATTATTGGTCTACTCTAATCGGAGCAAGGTATGGTTAAATCGCTCAATACCGAAATGGCTCACACATCTAAGGGAACTTGGTTTCGTGAAGGGCCTATTTACGGAAATATCATGGTCGGTGATAAGGCCTTCGAATTTTACAATGATACGAAGTTACAAGACTACGTTCAAATTCCTTGGGATGAAATCACTTATGTGATTGCCGATGTCTACTTCGGTGGTAAGTTCATCCCACGTTTTGAAATCCGTACTAAGCAAAATGGACGTTTCCGTTTTGCCAGTCGAAAAAGCCGAATAACTTTGAAAGAAATTCAAAAAAGAATTCCTCGAGAAAGTTTAAGAAAAGCACCTAGCTTCATCGTTGTTCTCAAACAAGGCTTTAAGAATCTTTTCCGACTCATTGTCAAGAAGAAATAATCTCCGAGTATTATAAAAAGATTGTCCAATCTAATGGTTGGGCAATCTTTTTATAATGTTTTGCTCATTTTTGAAAGAAATTGACTTCTTTTGAAATTTTTTCTCACTAGCTATTGACATCTGCGTGAAAGCGTTTTACAATATAATTGTTCTTGATTTCTTATGTTTAAAAAGATTGAGAGACGCTTTTTTTAGCGTCTTGATAAAAATCGGAGATAGTCTTTTTAAGCCTAGGAAAAAATAATTTATAAGGAGGAGAACACGAATGGGTATCGGTATTATTATTGCCAGCCATGGTAAGTTCGCTGAAGGAATCCACCAATCAGGCTCTATGATTTTTGGAGACCAAGAGAAAGTTCAAGTCGTAACTTTCATGCCAAGTGAAGGTCCTGATGACTTGTACGCTCACTTCAACGACGCCATTGCACAATTCGATGCTGATGATGAAATTCTTGTTTTGGCTGACCTTTGGTCTGGTTCACCATTTAACCAAGCTAGCCGAATTGCTGGAGAAAATCCAGATCGCAAGATTGCTATCATCACAGGACTTAACTTGCCAATGCTAATCCAAGCATACACTGAACGTATGATGGATGCTAACGCTACTGCAGAGCAAGTTGCTGCTAATATCATCAAGGAAGCTAAGGGTGGTATCAAAGCACTTCCAGAGGAGCTTAATCCAGTTGAGGAAACAACAGCAGCTCCTGTAGAAGCTGCTGCACCTCAAGGAGCTATCCCAGAAGGGACAGTTATCGGAGATGGTAAACTCAAGATTAACTTGGCACGTTTGGACACACGTCTCTTGCATGGTCAGGTAGCAACTAACTGGACACCTGCTTCTAAAGCAGACCGTATCATTGTTGCTTCAGATGACGTTGCTAAAGATGAGCTTCGTAAAGAATTGATCAAACAAGCAGCACCAAATGGGGTTAAAGCAAACGTTGTTCCAATTCAAAAATTGATTGATGCTTCTAAGGACCCTCGCTTTGGTAACACACACGCGCTTATCTTGTTCGAAACTGTTCAAGACGCACTTCGTGCTATCGAAGGTGGCGTGCCAATCAAAGAACTTAACGTTGGTTCTATGGCTCACTCAACTGGTAAAACAATGGTTAACAACGTTTTGTCTATGGACAAAGACGATGTTGCTTGCTTCGAAAAATTGCGTGACCTTGGCGTTGAATTCGACGTCCGTAAGGTACCAAATGATTCTAAGAAAGATTTGTTCGACCTTATCAAAAAAGCTAACGTTCAATAACCTTCATTCGGATAAATTAGTTGATAATCTCAGCTAATCACAACTCAATAGAAAAGGAATTATTACCATGTCAGATATGTCAATTATTTCTGCAATTTTGGTCGTAGTTGTTGCCTTCCTTGCTGGTCTTGAAGGTATCCTTGACCAATTCCAATTCCACCAACCACTTGTTGCATGTACCCTCATCGGTGCTGCTACAGGTAACCTCACTGCAGGTATCATGCTTGGTGGTTCTCTTCAAATGATTGCCCTTGCTTGGGCTAATATCGGTGCCGCTGTCGCTCCTGACGCTGCCCTTGCCTCTGTTGCTGCTGCCATTATTTTGGTTAAAGGTGGTAACTTCACAACTGAAGGTATCGGTGTTGCGACTGCAACAGCTATCCCACTTGCGGTTGCCGGTCTCTTCCTAACTATGCTTGTTCGTACAGCATCTGTTGCCCTTGTTCACGCTGCAGATAAAGCAGCAGAAAGCGGAAACATCGCTGGTGTTGAACGTGCACACTACCTCGCCCTCCTTCTTCAAGGTTTGCGTATCGCTGTGCCAGCTGCCCTTCTTCTTGCTATCCCAGCAGAATCTGTTCAACATGCCCTTGGATTGATGCCTGACTGGCTCAACCACGGTATGGTTGTCGGTGGTGGTATGGTCGTAGCCGTTGGTTACGCCATGGTTATCAACATGATGGCAACTCGTGAAGTTTGGCCATTCTTCGCCATCGGTTTTGCTTTTGCTGCTATTAGCCAATTGACACTTATCGCTCTTGGTGCTATCGGTGTCGCTATTGCCTTCATCTACCTCAACCTTTCTAAACAAGGTGGCGGAAATGGTGGCGGAACTTCAACTGGTTCAGGCGACCCAATCGGCGATATCTTGGAAGACTACTAGGAAGGGGTGCTCTCATGGCTGAAAAAATTCAATTATCTCAAGCGGATCGTAAAAAGGTTTGGTGGCGCTCACAATTCTTGCAAGGTTCATGGAACTATGAACGTATGCAAAACTTGGGTTGGGCTTACTCACTCATTCCTGCTATCAAAAAACTCTACACTAACAAAGAAGACCAAGCCGCAGCTCTTAAACGTCACTTGGAATTCTTCAATACCCACCCTTACGTAGCTGCTCCTATCATGGGTGTTACCTTGGCTCTTGAAGAAGAAAAAGCTAACGGTACTGACATCGAAGATGCTGCTATCCAAGGGGTTAAAATCGGTATGATGGGACCTCTTGCCGGTATCGGTGACCCTGTTTTCTGGTTCACAGTTCGTCCTATCCTTGGTGCCCTTGGTGCATCATTGGCACAAGCTGGTAACATCGCTGGTCCACTTATCTTCTTCATCGGTTGGAACCTTATCCGTATGGCCTTCTTGTGGTACACTCAAGAACTTGGTTACAAAGCAGGTTCAGAAATCACTAAAGACATGTCTGGTGGTATCTTGAAAGATATTACTAAAGGGGCATCAATCCTTGGTATGTTCATCTTGGCTGTCCTTGTTGAACGTTGGGTTTCTATCGTCTTCACTGTAAACCTTCCAGGTAAAGTTTTGTCTAAAGGTGCCTATATCGAATGGCCTAAAGGCAATGTTAGCGGTGACCAACTTAAGACTATCCTCGGCCAAGTTAATGACAAACTTAGCTTCGATAAGATTCAAGTGGATACCCTCCAAAAACAATTGGATTCATTGATTCCAGGTTTGATGGGACTTCTCCTTACTTTTGCATGTATGTGGTTGCTTAAGAAGAAAGTTTCACCAATCACAATTATCATTGGACTCTTTGTAGTTGGTATCATTGCAAGCTTCTTCGGAATTATGTAAAAAAGAGTAAGAGTTTAGCAAAGCTGAACTCTTTTCTTATGCTATAATAAAGGTACTACAATCAAAAAGCGAGATAGATATGGCACAATCACTAAACAAAACAGTTGAATTGCATACAACAGGCGTTTCCTACATGGCTATCGGAGGGAAAGTCGGCAAATTTCTAATCGGAGATGTGGCTCTTGAATTCTACCCAGATGTCAATGTCGAGCAATACATTCAAATTCCATGGACTAGCATCACTCAAATCGGTGCGAATGTCTCAGGAAAGAGAATTAGTCGCCACTTTGAAGTGTTGACAGACAAGAGCAAATTCCTCTTTGCTTCTAAAGATTCTGGGAAGATTCTAAAAATTGCTAGGGAACACCTTGGCAATGAAAAAGTCGTCAAGCTACCAACTCTCATTCAAACTATTGGGGCTCGACTCAAAGGTTTATTTGCCAAAAAATCATAATTTTTGTATAATATAACAGACGGATAAGTACTAGCTAGACCCTTACAGAAAGCCTGCGGTTGCTGCGAGCAGGTAGGGTTAACCTACGAAATTCTACCGTTTCTAATAATTAAAAACATAAACAAGTGCACTCCTGTGAAGTTGGATGGAACCGTGGCCTATGTCACTCCAACACTTTCACTGGAGTGTTTTACTTTTTGGAGGAACTTATGTTAGATGTAAAACGTATTCGTAACGACTTCGATGCCCTTGCCGAAAAATTGGCTACACGTGGTGTTGCTGCTGAAACTTTAAATGAACTTAAAGAGCTTGATGTTAAACGTCGTGAACTTCTTATCAAATCTGAAGAACTCAAAGCTCAACGTAACATTGCTTCAGATGGTATCGCTCAAGCTAAGCGTAACAAAGAAGATGCTTCCGAACAAATCGCAGCAATGCAAAAAGTCTCTGCAGAAATTAAGGAAATTGATGCAGAACTTGCTGCTATCGATGAAAAGCTTAATGCCATCGTTGTGACACTTCCAAACACACCAAATGACTCTGTTCCAGTAGGTGCTGACGAAGACGAAAACGTAGAAGTTCGTCGTTGGGGAACACCTCGTGACTTTGATTTTGAAGTTAAAGCACACTGGGATCTTGGGGAAGACCTTGGTATCCTAGATTGGGAACGTGGTGCTAAAGTCACTGGTTCTCGCTTCCTTTTCTACAAAGGACTTGGGGCAAAATTGGAACGTGCGATCTACAACTTCATGTTGGATGAGCACGCTAAAGAAGGTTACACTGAGATGATCACACCTTACATGGTTAACCACGACTCAATGTTCGGTACTGGTCAATATCCAAAATTCAAGGAAGATACTTTCGAGCTTGACGGTACTGACTACGTCCTTATCCCAACGGCTGAAGTTCCTTTGACAAACTACTACCGTGGTGAAATCCTTGACGGTAAAGAATTGCCAATCTACTTCACAGCTATGAGCCCTTCATTCCGTTCAGAAGCTGGTTCAGCTGGTCGTGATACACGTGGTTTGATTCGTCTTCACCAATTCCATAAGGTTGAAATGGTCAAATTCTCAAAACCTGAAGACTCTTATGATGAATTGGAAAAAATGGTAGTTAACGCTGAAAACATTCTTCAAAAACTTAACTTGCCATACCGTGTCATCACTTTGTGTACTGGCGATATGGGATTCTCAGCTGCGAAAACTTACGACTTGGAAGTTTGGATTCCAGCACAAAACACTTACCGCGAAATTTCTTCATGTTCAAACACAGAAGATTTCCAAGCCCGTCGTGCACAAATCCGATACCGTGACGAAGCCGATGGTAAGGTAAAACTTCTTCACACTCTTAACGGTTCAGGACTTGCTGTTGGACGTACAGTAGCCGCTATCCTTGAAAACTACCAAAACGAAGATGGTTCAGTAACTATCCCTGAAGTTCTTCGCCCTTACATGGGTGGTGCTGAAGTGATTTCACCAAAATAACAAGGAAACTCCATTCACATCTAAACTACACCCCAAAGGTTAGACAAAAAAATCTAACTTTTAGGGTGTTTTATTATGAAATTAACTAAGGATAAAAACAGAAATTTTCGAGAATCGGTAACAGAGTTTTCTTTAGACATTTTTCTAAAGATTACTAAGCATTCTCATTCAACTTACTAATACCACTTACCCTTTTGAACAAGCTTTTAAAGATTATATTGATTATTACAACAAACACAGTAAGGGAAAACTAAAACATACTAAGATTAGTAGTGAGAAAATCTCCGACGGGAGAAAGTACTCACTACTTTT
>NZ_KV832013.1:0-157023 GCF_001837325.1 Streptococcus sp. HMSC065H07 | reverse complement strand
ATGTCGTAGGTTCGAGTCCTACTGGCGGAGTATAATTCTTATTGCTAGACCTAGGTCTAGTTTTTTTGTTTTACGAAAACCACTAGCTGTGCTAGTGGTTCCGAAAAGCTTTTAGCGATGTATCAAAAAAGTCCCCCTAATTGGTGAGTATACCACCGAAACTAAGTATTTCCTCATTTATGGGATATTTAAAGGGTAAAAGTAGCTTAATGATATTTGATCGACACGCTAATTTAAAGTATAAATCTGGAAATCGCAAATTTTGGTTTCGAGGGTTTTATGTTGATACGGTTGGGCGAAATCAGAAGTGACTTGAAGAATATATTCGTAATCAATTACAAGAAGACGTGATAGCAGATCGGCTCAGTCTTTTTGAGGAATATGATCTGTTTACAGGTGAGAAGAATAAAAGAAAGTAGTCTTAAAGAGACCCACTAGTCGGGTCAGCTAGCAAAGGTAGTGCTGAAGGGAAACCATTCGGTAGGCCTTTAGGCCTCGGCCGGTAGCAGAGGCTTTTAGCCGAAGAGCAAGCCACCGGTTCTCAAGGGTGGTTTTGACTAATCTGTTTATCAATTATAGTGAGTGGCGAAAAGCTAATATCTAGAGTGGATATAGTGGTATAGGGTAATCTAGTTTTGTTTAAATCTGGATATGAGTGACAGTTTCAAAAACAAGGGAAACCTTAATATTTTACTCTTTATTTCCGATTAATTCTGTGGTATTCTTAATAAGTCTTATAAGTTCTTCCTAATGATGGTTTGGTCGCTTTTCATTATAGTTCTTATGGGACTTTTTGTGTATACTCAAAAAGCTCTATAATCTCTACAGTGGTTTTTACCCACTACAGAAATTATAGAGTCTATCATTTTTATAGTGACATATATGTCTCTATTTTATTTCTTATGTATCTCTTATAATAGATTTCGTAATTATTTTAATTACAAATATTTTATCTATTTATAGGAGGTTTAATGGAACAAGAAGTTTTTGTTCACGCATATGAAGTTGTAAGGCCGATTGTACTTAAGGCTAGTAGACAATATTTCATCCAACTTTGGGACCAAGCTGATATGGAGCAAGAAGCTATGATGACGCTTTATCAGCTTTTAGAAAAGTTTCCTGAATTAAAGTCTGATGATGATAAGTTACGGCGATATTTTAAAACGAAATTTAGGAATAGACTTAATGATGAGGTTAGAAGGCAGGAGTCTGTAAAACGACAAGCTAATCGACAATGTTATATCGAAATTTCAGATATTGCTTTTTGTCTCCCGAATAAAGAGTTAGATGCGGTAGATAGGCTTGTTTATGATGAGCAGCTTAATGCTTTCCGTAATCAGTTGTCTTCGGAAGATGCTACTAAGTTAGACCGTCTGCTAGCTGGAGAATGTTTTAGAGGTCGAAAAAAGATGATCAGGGAGTTAAAATTTTGGATGGTAGATTTTGATCCTTATAATGAAGATGATTAATTTTGAATATAGATTCTAGTCTAGTATTATTGAGTAAAAGTCATAAAAAACACTTCGAAAGTAGATTTCTGTTATCTATCTTTTGAAGTGTTTTTAATGTAGTGTAAAGAATTTATTTTACTGCTATAGGGTTCCCAATGAATCTTGGAAGTTCAATATTTTCTTTGGTTAGGGCTTCTTGGTAAAGTTTTAAGAAATCAGCATAGATATGAATTTGTTGTCCATTTTTCGTAAAAATATCAATACGAAATACTAGTTGTCCAGAAGGAGTTGTGCTTAATCCAATGATATTTGGAGCTCCACAGATTTGAGGATAGTTTTCAATGTTTTCTCGATTTACTTCTTGTATGATGCTTGTCACTTTATTGATATCGGTTGACGGATAGACTGGGATATCAATTTGAGCTCTCATGTCCCCTCGAGATTTGTTGGATACAATTGTGATATTTCTGTTAGGTATAAAATGGAGGGTTCCATCAAATCCTCGAATTTGAGTAGTTCGAATACCTACGGTTGAAACAAGGCCTGTAACGGCTCCTACTTCAACTGCGTCACCGACTTCAAATTGGTTTTCTAACAATATGAAAAAACCATTAACGACATCAGATAGGAAGCCCTGAGCTCCTAGACCAAGAGCAACTCCAGCAAGTCCTGCCCCAGCAAGGAGGCTAGATACTGGGACCCCAAGGATACTAAGAAGACAGTAAATAAGGAAGAAGTATAGCACGTAGTTCATGCAATTGTGTAGTAATCGTTCAATGGTTTTTTGTCGAGCAGGTGTTTGAATTGTCCAAGCTAGAGAGCGTCCCACTGTATGTTTAAAAAGGAAGTTGATAATCTTCTTACTAAGAAGAAAGATGATGAGGAGAATAAGGAGTTTAATCCCTTTCGTAATGAGTACCATTAGGGTCTCTTCAAAATTAAATTGTTGGATGTATCTTTGTAAAATATTCATAGTTCTAGTTTATCAAAATTTTGATAAAGTAGCAGTTTCTAACGATTTTCTTGTGATTAAATTGGATAAAAAAACTTTTAAAAGGCTTTGAAATATGGTAAACTAAACTGTATCTATAAAAAATTTTAAGGAGAATGACTACATGTCTGTATCATTTGAAAACACAGCCACTAACCGTGGTGTGGTGACATTCACTATCGGTCAAGATAAAATTCAACCAGCTTTGGATCAAGCATTTAACAAGGTTAAAAAGAATTTGAACGCTCCAGGCTTCCGTAAAGGACACATGCCTCGTGCCGTATTTAACCAAAAATTTGGTGAAGAAGCTCTTTACGACGATGCTTTGAATGCAATTCTTCCAGCAGCTTATGAAGCAGCGATTGCTGAACTTGGTCTTGATGTTGTTGCACAACCAAAAATTGATGTAAAATCAATTGAAAAAGGTCAAGATTGGACACTTACTGCAGAAGTTGTTACAAAACCTGAAGTAAAACTTGGTGCATATAAAGATCTTGAAGTTTCAGTTGAAGCTTCTAAAGAAGTTACTGATGAAGAAGTTGATGCTAAGCTTGAAAGCGAACGCAAAAACTTGTCTGAATTGGTTGTTAAAGAAGGTGCAGCTGAAAATGGCGACACTGTTGTTATCGACTTTGTTGGTTCAGTAGACGGTGTTGAATTTGATGGTGGTAAAGGTGAAAACCACTCTCTTGAACTTGGTTCAGGTCAATTTATCCCAGGTTTCGAAGACCAATTGGTTGGAGCAAAAGCTGGTGATGAAGTAGAAGTTAAAGTAACTTTCCCAGAAGACTATCAAGCTGCTGACCTTGCAGGTAAAGCTGCTGTATTTGTTACTAAAGTTAACGAAGTTAAAGCTAAAGAAGTTCCAGCTCTTGATGATGAGTTGGCTAAAGATCTTGACGATGAAGTTGAAACTCTTGATGAGTTGAAAGCTAAATACCGTAAAGAACTTGAAGCAGCTAAAGAAATCGCATTTGATGACGCTGTTGAAGGTGCTGCACTTGATTTGGCTGTTGAAAACGCTGAAATCGTTGAATTGCCAGCAGAAATGGTTGAAGACGAAGTTCACCGTGCTATGAACGAATTCATGGGCAACATGCAACGTCAAGGTATCTCTCCTGAAATGTACTTCCAAATCACTGGTACAACTCAAGAAGATCTTCACAAACAATATGAAGCTGACGCTGACAAACGTGTGAAAACTAACCTTGTTATCGAAGCTGTTGCTGCTGCTGAAGGATTCGATGCTACAGAAGAAGAAATCCAAAAAGAAATTAATGATCTTGCAGCTGAGTACAACATGGAAGTATCACAAGTTTCTGCACTTCTTTCACCTGAAATGCTTAAACACGATATCACTATGAAGAAAGCTGTTGAAGTTATTACAAGCACAGCAAAAGTTAAATAATATGACTAAAATCAAGTTTCTGTTGAGACTTGATTTTTTCTTCTATAAATACTTTGACTATTGACTCTTTTTAGCGTAAAATAAAAGGTAGCGAAAAATTGATTGCTGAGCTATTTCTGATAGAAACTAGCTTGAGTAAGAATGAAGGAGAACCACTTTGGAACTAGACGTATTTGCTGGACAAGAAAAAAGTGAATTATCAATGATTGAAGTGGCCCGTGCTATCTTAGAAACACGTGGTCGTGATAATGAAATGTATTTCAATGATTTGGTCAATGAAATTCAAAATTACTTAGAAAAATCGGATGCTGATATCCGCAATGCTTTGCCATTCTTTTATTCAGATTTGAATACGGATGGAAGTTTCATTCCACTAGGTGATAACAAATGGGGCTTGCGTTCATGGTATGCAATTGATGAAATCGATGAAGAGGTCATCACATTGGAAGATACTGATGAAAATGCACCAAAACGTAAGAACAAGAAAGTTAATGCCTTCATGGATGGTGATGAAGATGCCATCGATTATAATGACGATGATCCAGAAGACGAGAACTTTACACCTGATTCTGATAGTCTTGAATATGACGACGATAGCGAAGATGATGAGAAAGCCGAAGTGGAATCTTATGACTCTGAGTTGAATGAAATTATTCCAGATGATGATTTGGATGATGTTGAGTTGTCAGAAGAAGATGATGACGATGACTATGAGGATGAGTCAAACGACTAAGTTTTCATTGACAAATGGTCTTGGATAGTTTAGACTATTTATCGGGCACCTCTTTTGAAGAGGTCATGATTAAGGCTCCCAGAGTAAAACTCTTGGGGGTCATTTTTGTTTTTAGTCATTTACTGGACTTGTCTAAGGTGAGGTACTTTGTACGGCACCCATCAGGTACTAGGAAAGGACTATCGTGATTATCTGAGTGGGTAACCAATCTGCTATCTGTAGTTGTTTTGAATTATATTATAAGGAGTTAACATGACAAAATATATTTTCGTCACTGGTGGTGTGGTATCTTCAATTGGTAAAGGGATTGTAGCTGCAAGTCTTGGGCGTTTGCTTAAGAACCGTGGTCTTAAGGTTACGATTCAAAAATTTGATCCTTACATCAATATTGACCCAGGAACAATGAGTCCTTACCAACACGGTGAAGTTTATGTCACTGATGATGGTACTGAAACTGACCTTGACCTTGGTCACTACGAACGTTTTATTGATATCAATCTTAATAAATACTCTAACGTGACTACTGGTAAGATTTATAGCGAAGTTTTGCGTAAGGAACGTAAAGGAGAGTATCTTGGTGCGACTGTTCAGGTGATTCCGCATATCACAGATGCTTTGAAAGACAAGATTAAGCGCGCAGCGACAACAACTGATTCAGATGTCATTATCACTGAAGTTGGTGGTACGGTTGGTGATATTGAAAGTCTTCCATTCCTTGAAGCTCTTCGTCAAATGAAGGCTGATGTGGGCTCTGACAACGTTATGTATATCCACACAACGCTTCTTCCTTATTTGAAGGCTGCTGGTGAAATGAAGACAAAGCCAACGCAACACTCTGTTAAGGAATTGCGTGGTTTGGGTATCCAACCAAATATGTTGGTTATTCGTACAGAACAACCTGCTGGTCAAGGAATCAAGAATAAATTAGCTCAGTTCTGTGATGTTGCACCTGAGGCTGTTATCGAATCACTCGACGTGGAACATATCTATCAAGTGCCACTTAATATGCAGGCTCAAGGTATGGATCAAATCGTTTGTGATCATTTGAAACTGGATGCTCCAGCTGCAGATATGACAGAGTGGTCTGCTATGGTTGATAAGGTGCTTAACCTTAAGAAAACAACTAAAATTGCTCTTGTTGGTAAGTATGTGGAGCTTCACGATGCTTACTTGTCAGTAGTTGAGGCACTAAAACACTCAGGTTTGGCAAATGATACTGCCATTGATATTGACTGGGTCAATGCTAATGATTTGACTGCTGAAAATGTTGCTTCTCGTTTGGCTGATGCTGATGGTATTATTGTTCCTGGTGGTTTCGGTCAACGTGGTACTGAAGGTAAGATTCAAGCTATTCGTTATGCACGTGAGAATGATGTGCCAATGTTGGGTGTCTGTCTCGGTATGCAATTGACATGTATTGAGTTTGCTCGCCACATTCTTCACTTGGATGGCGCTAATTCAGCTGAGCTTGATCCAAACACAAAATATCCAATTATCGATATTATGCGTGATCAAATTGACATTGAAGACATGGGTGGTACTCTTCGTCTTGGTCTTTACCCATGTAAGTTGAAACCAGGTTCTAAGGCAGCTGCAGCTTATGGCAACCAAGAAGTTGTTCAACGTCGTCACCGTCACCGTTATGAATTTAATACTAAGTTCCGTGAACAGTTTGAGGCTGAGGGCTTTGTATTCTCAGGTGTGTCACCAGATAATCGTTTGATGGAAGTTGTAGAACTCCCAGACAAGAAATTCTTTGTGGCAGCGCAATACCACCCAGAATATCATAGCCGTCCAAACCATGCGGAAGAACTTTATACTGCCTTTGTGACAGCAGCAGTTGAAAATGCTAAATAATTATCTAAGACAGAGTGGGATAGCCTACTCTGTTTTTTATTAGTTCCTTTTATGCTAAAATAAAGGGAATAATAAGAAAGAACGAGGAAAACAAATGGCTAAATTTGGCTTTTTGTCAGTATTAGAAGAAGAACTGGATAAGCACTTGGACTATGATTTTGCTATGGACTGGGATAAAAAGAATCATGCTGTGGAAGTAACGTTTATCCTGGAAGCGCAAAACAGTAGCAATGTCGAGACTATTGATGATAAGGGTGAAGTGTCTGATGAAGATGTCATTTTTGAGGATTACGTGCTCTTTTACAATCCAGCAAAATCACGTTTTGATGAAGAGGACTACCTAGTGACAATTCCATATGAACCTAAGAAAGGTCTATCTCGTGAGTTTTTGTCCTATTTTGCGGAGACCTTGAATGAGGTGGCAACAGAAGGATTGAGTGACTTGATGGATTTTCTATCTGATGATGGACCTGAGGAATTCGGTTTGGTTTGGGACAAAGAAGCTTTCGAAAAAGGGAAAGCTAAACTTGAAGAGAAGGAATTTTTTGCTTATCCAAGGTATTAAAGGGAGCGAAAAGGGATGGATGCTTATTTAAAAGATCAGTTCGATTTTACAGGTGTTAAGGCTGCCTTACTCGTAGAGCAAAGTATTTTGGTCATTCTCAGAGATAATAAACCAGATATTCCTTGGCCAAATACATGGGAGTTGCCAGGTGGTGGAAGAGAAGGTCAAGAAACGCCTCTTGAATGTCTTCAACGTGAGGTCTGGGAGGAGCTGGGCTTGACTTTGAAAGAGGAATCGATTATTTGGTCGAAAATCTATCCTAGTATGTTGGATAAAGATAGGTCAGCTGTCTTTGTGGTTGGCCAAATTAGCCAAGAGCAGTATCGTGAGATTCGTTTTGGTGACGAGGGACAGGAATTTAAACTAATGCCTGTAGAGGATTTTATAAAAGCAGAAGGTGTCATTGCCCAGTTGCAGGAACGCTTTAAAGACTATTTAGTAGGAAAGGAAACAGAGAAATAAATGGACAAATGGCAAGAATTAACGATTGAAGTTAATCGTGAGGTCGAAGAAGCGGCTTCTAATATTTTAATTGAGTCTGGGAGCCAGGGTGTGGCTATTGATGATAGTGCAGATTATTTGGAAAATGCGGACCGTTTTGGGGAACTTTATCCTGAGGTTGAGCAGGTTGAAACGGTTAAAATTACGGCTTATTATCCAGAGTCAGCAGATATCGAGGCCATTACTAAGCAGGTCAATGAGCGTTTGGCTGAGTTGACAGATTTTGGTCTTGAAACTGGAGATATTCACTTAGCTACTCAAGAATTGGTTGAAGAAGATTGGGCTGAGAATTGGAAAAAATACTATGAACCAGCTCGCATTACCCATGACCTGACTATCGTACCGTCATGGACGGATTATGAGGCATCAGAGGGGGAAAAGATCATTAAGTTGGATCCTGGTATGGCCTTTGGGACAGGAACACATCCAACAACTAAGATGAGCCTCTTTGCCTTGGAGCAGGTGCTTCGTGGTGGTGAGACGGTGATTGATGTGGGGACTGGTTCAGGAGTCCTCTCGATTGCTAGCTCTCTGCTTGGTGCCAAGGAAATCTACGCTTATGACCTTGACGATGTAGCGGTTCGAGTGGCACAGGAAAACATTGATATGAATCCTGGTATGGAAAATATTCATGTTGCTGCGGGAGATCTTTTGAAGGGCGTGACGCAAGAAGCTGATGTTATCGTGGCTAATATTCTGGCGGATATTCTCATCCACCTGACAGAAGATGCCGACCGTTTGGTTAAGGATGAAGGTTATTTGATTATGTCAGGGATTATCTCTGAAAAATGGGATATGGTGCGTGAATCGGCTGAGAAAGCTGGTTTCTTCCTAGAAACTCACATGGTTCAGGGAGAGTGGAATGCCTGTGTCTTCAAGAAGACAGATGATATTTCAGGTGTGATTGGAGGCTAAATGCAACAGTATTTTATAAAGGGGCAGGTTGAAAATCCAGTAATTATCAAAGACAAGGATACTGTGAAGCATATGTTTAACGTTATGCGTTTAACAGAGGATGATCAGGTTGTCTTGGTTTTTGAAGATGGTATCAAGCGTCTTGCGCGTGTGACTGACCGTGAGAATCACGTCTTTGAAGTGATTGAAGATTTAACTGATAATGTCGAGATGCCTGTATCTGTAAGCATTGCCTCAGGTTTTCCCAAGGGAGATAAACTGGAGTTGGTGACACAAAAGGCAACAGAGCTTGGAGCTCAGGCTATTTGGGCCTTCCCTGCCGACTGGTCTGTGGTTAAGTGGGATGGTAAGAAGCTAGCCAAGAAGGAAGATAAGCTTGCCAAAATTGCTCTAGGAGCTGCAGAACAATCCAAGCGTAATCGTGTGCCAGAAGTCAGATTGTTCGAGAAAAAAGGGGAATTTCTATCAGAATTAGATAATTTTGATAAGATTTTTATCGCCTATGAGGAAACAGCCAAAGCAGGTGAGTTGGCTACTCTAGCTCGTGAGTTGGCTCAGGTAGAGAATGGTCAGAAAATTCTCTTTATCTTTGGACCAGAAGGTGGTATTTCTCCGTCTGAGATTGATGCATTTGAAGAAGCTGGTGGCGTTAAAATTGGCCTTGGACCGCGCATTATGCGGACGGAAACCGCTCCTCTCTACGCTTTGAGTAGTGTCAGTTATGCCTTGGAATTGAATAAGTAAGAGAAAGTTGGCCTTGTTCCAACTTTTTTTGTATTTGACACTTTTAAGCTAAGATTGCATCGTGCCATTAGTTTTGTATGACAAATCGAGCATTTCTAAAAAAGTTGATAATCTTATTTAGATTTAATATAATTGTACTATCTTTATAAAAGGGGAAGATTTTTAATGAAAACGAATCGTTATGTGACTCAATCTGCCGTGGTTTTGGGCCTTTTTGCTCTTTTGACTGTGCCACAAGTCCTAGGTCAAGCTGATGAGGCAACGGCACCAGTACCAACGACCTCAACTGAAACTGTGACAGATAGTGGAGCTGCTACCGTATCAGGACAAGGCACTTCAGGAACAGTTGTTCAAGGAGGGACAGAGACTGTATCTCCTACATCAACAACAGTAGCTGCAAATGCATCTGCAGAGTCATCAGCTAATACCTCGACGGCCCAAGCAAGTCAAGAAGCCAGTGCTGTTTTGACGAATGCCAATCAGGTGACACCAGCGGTGCCAGTACAGGCTGAAACTGTTACAGAGCCTGCTCATGAGGGGCAGACTGTTGATATGCAGATTTTGTCAACAACAGACCTTCATACCAACTTGGTTAACTATGATTATTATCAAGATAAGCCGTCTCAAACAGTTGGTTTGTCTAAAACTGCTGTTCTTATTAAAAAAGCCCGTGAAACTAATCCCAATACGGTCTTAGTGGACAGTGGGGATACGATTCAGGGAACTCCTTTTGGGACTTATAAGGCTTTGATTGACCCTGTTGCCCAAGGTGAGACTCACCCTATGTACAAGGCCTTTGAGATGCTGGGTTACGATGCCGAAACACTTGGAAACCACGAGTTTAACTATGGTCTAGAATTTTTGGATCGTATGGTTAAGGCTGCTAAGATTAACATTATCAATGCCAATGTGCGTAATGCTCAAACAGGTGACTACTATTACAACCCTTATAAGATTGTTAACAAGACCTTTACTGATACAGACGGCAAACAGGTAACGCTAAAAATCGGTATTACTGGTGTCCTTCCAACACAGATTTTGGTTTGGGATAAGGCCAACCTTGAAGGTAAGGTAACTGTGGATGATCCAATGGAGGCTGTTAAGGCTATCGTTCCTAAGATGAAGGCTGCAGGAGCTGACTTTATCCTTGTTGCTGCTCACTCTGGTATTGGTGACAATGAATACACTAAGAATGAGGAAAATGAAGGTTACCAAATTGCTGGTATCGAAGGTGTTGATGCTGTTGCGACAGGGCATTCTCATGCGGATTTCCCAAATGGAGATGGTACAAGTTTTTATGCGAAATACCCTGGTGTAGATGATGTCAATGGTCTCATCAATGGGAAACCTGTGGTTATGGCTGGTAAATTCGGAGATCATCTAGGCATCATGGATGTCAAATTGACTTACACGGATGGTAAATGGAAAGTTGTTAACAGTAAGGCCAAGCTTGAGAAGATTGATACTAAGTCAGATGTCGCGGACAAGGACTTAATTAATATGGCTGCTCATGACCATAATGGAACAATCAACTATGTTCGTAAGGAAGTTGGTGAGACTACTGCACCAATTACTAGCTATTTTGCTCAGGTTCAGGACGATCCATCTATTCAAATCGTTAATAATGCACAACTATGGTATGCTAAAAAACAAGTAGCGGGAACAGCAGATGAAAAACTCCCAATCCTCTCAGCAGCGGCACCTTTCAAGGCGGGGACTCGTGGGGATGCGACCTACTATACCGATATTCCAGCAGGACCATTAGCCATTAAGAATGTCGCGGACCTCTACCTCTACGACAATGTTACTGCCCTACTCAAGGTGACTGGTGCACAAATAAAAGAATGGTTGGAAATGTCTGCAGGACAGTTCAATCAGATTGATCCTAATAGCAAAGAGCCACAACAACTCATTAATAGTAGCTATCGCTCATACAATTACGATGTGATTGATGGGGTGACTTATAAGTTTGATTTGACACAACCTAACAAATACGATCGTGAAGGTAAGTTGGTTAACCCAGATGCTAGTCGTGTTCGTGACTTGACTTATCAAGGTAAACCCATTGATTTGAATCAGACTTTCCTTGTCGTGACTAACAACTATCGTGCGACTGGTAACTTCCCTGGTGTTAAGGATGCTGCAGAAAAACGTCTCCTCAATCTTGAGAATCGTCAGGCAATCATTGATTATATCGTTAGTGAGAAAACGATTAACCCAACTGCTGATGGAAATTGGAGTTTCGTTCCTAATATTACGAATGCAGATATCCGTTTTGCCTCATCTGACAATGCACGTGCCCACCTTGCTGGTCAGGATGCCATTAGTTATGTAGGACCATCAACACAAGCAGGATTTGCAGAGTACCGCTTTGTTGTTAAGGAAAAGGCAAATCAAGTTGAGGATACGACTAAGAAAGAATCTGAGAAGTCACCAAAAGGTGTTGAGATGGCAGATCAAACTAAGCATGTGAAACCAAATGCTACTGCAGTTGCTAGCATGGCTAAACCTGCTTCAGCTATCCAATTGTCAAACGCTCAAGTCGTTATCTTACCTCAAGCTCAAGTGCAAGAAACTCAACCTTCAAGCTCAGCCAAGAGCTTGCCAAACACGAATTCAGACGAATCTATGTCAGCAATTTTAGCTGGTATGGTTCTTATGACCTTGGCTGGATTCTTTGGAATCAAAAAACACGAAAAAAATTAAGCAAAGGAAAAAGCCCTGACAGGGGCTTTTTTGCTCTAGTTTTAGCGTTGGTTAAAGTTCTTTTGTGCTTCTAGAATAATAGGTGCCAGACGCTCGATATCAGACTGTGTGCCACGAAGCTCAAAGTCTCCCAACATAGGGAAGCCAAAACGTTGACTGTATTGTTTGGCGGTTAGGCAGTACTGGTTATTGAAGTTACGGTTACCAGAGCCGATGATACCAAAGCAACGTTTGTGGTTATCATGGGCTGCGATAAAATCTCCCAGTGGATTGGTTAGGATTTCGACATCTCCATTGTCCACGCCATTTCCACCTTCAAGGTAGGTTGGCAAGAGTGCGACAAAGGGTTCATCTACTTGGAAGGTTTCATGATTAAGCTCTTTAATATTGATTTGGCGACATTCAATCCCGTGGTTGAGGGATAGGTAGTCAGACATACGTTTGACAAAGCTTTGGGTATTACCACTTAGACTAATATAAACGAGGGTAAGTTGAGACATAAGCGTCCTCTTTCTATCTATATCTTGTGTTTGTTCAATCATTCTAACACAAGATATTGTGCTTTTCAAGTTGGCTCCTTTTGGCTCCTTGCAGTTAATAATTGCCTATCTAGCTCTTTTTCTTTACTTGTAAAAGTGATAAAATAAAGGTTATTAAAAGAAGCGAAGGAAGAAATCATGGCTAAAGATAAAAATGTAACAGGAGAAGAAATTTTAGACATTTGCTCGGCCTACATGTCAGCAGATGATTTGAAATTAGTTGAAAAAGCCTGGCATTATGCGACAGATGCTCATAGTGGGCAATCTCGTCAGTCAGGAGAACCTTATATTATTCACCCTATTCAAGTGGCAGGTATCCTGGCAGACCTTCATCTTGATGCAGTGACAGTAGCCTGTGGTTTCTTACACGATGTCGTTGAAGACACCGAAAAAACGCTTGATGATTTAGAAATGGATTTTGGTACGGATGTACGAAATATCGTAGACGGTGTTACTAAGCTTGGTAAGGTTGAGTACAAGTCCCACGAGGAGCAATTGGCTGAAAACCACCGTAAGATGCTTATGGCCATGTCTAAGGATATCCGTGTCATCTTGGTTAAATTGGCCGACCGTTTACACAATATGCGTACCCTAAAGCATCTTCGCAAGGATAAGCAAGAGCGCATTTCTCGTGAAACCATGGAAATCTATGCTCCTTTGGCTCACCGTCTGGGTATTAGTCGTATCAAATGGGAATTGGAAGATATGTCCTTCCGTTACCTTAATGAGGTGGAATTCTACAAGATTTCTCACATGATGAAGGAAAAACGTCGTGAGCGTGAGGCACTTGTGGACGAGATTGTCGATAAAATTAAGACCTACACAGCTGAACAAGGACTGGTTGGTGATGTTTATGGTCGTCCAAAGCATATCTACTCTATTTATCGTAAGATGCGCGACAAGAAAAAGCGCTTCGATCAAATTTATGATTTGATTGCCATCCGTTGTGTCATGGAGACGCACAGTGATGTTTATGCCATGTTGGGATACATTCATGAGCTCTGGCGTCCGATGCCTGGCCGTTTCAAAGACTATATTGCCAATCCTAAATCCAATGGTTACCAGTCTATCCATACAACGGTTTATGGACCAAAAGGACCTATTGAAATCCAAATCCGTACCAAGGAAATGCACCAAGTTGCCGAATACGGGGTTGCAGCTCACTGGGCTTACAAGAAAGGGATCAAGGGCAAGGTAGATTCAAAAGAGTCCGCTTTGGGAATGAACTGGATTAAAGATCTTGTTGAACTTCAAGATGCCTCAAATGGTGATGCTATGGGATTTGTAGACTCTGTTAAAGAGGATATCTTCTCAGAGCGTATTTATGTCTTTACGCCAAATGGTGCTGTTCAGGAATTGCCTAAAGATTCAGGACCTATTGACTTTGCCTATGCTATCCATACCCAAGTTGGAGAGAAGGCTACAGGTGCTAAGGTTAATGGCCGTATGGTGCCCTTGACTGCCAAACTTAAGACAGGTGATGTGGTTGAGATTGTCACTAATGCCAATTCCTTTGGACCTAGTCGTGACTGGATTAAGATGGTCAAGACAACTAAGGCCAGAAATAAAATTCGACAATTCTTTAAGAATCAGGACAAGGAAGCTTCTATCACCAAGGGTCGTGAGCTTTTGATTGCCTACTTCCAAGAGCATGGCTATATTGCCAATAAGTACCTAGACAAGAAACATATTGAGGAAATTCTCCCTCGTATGAGTGTGCGTAGTGAAGAAGCTCTCTATGCCGCTGTTGGCTTTGGCGAAATTAGTGCTGCTGCTGTTTTCAATCGTCTGACAGAAAAAGAACGCCGCGAGGAAGAGCGTGCTAAGGCAAAAGCTGAAGCTGAAGAGCTAATGAACGGTGGCGAAGTTAAGACTGAGAAGAAAGAAGTTCTTAAGGTTAAGAGTGAAAATGGCGTCATCATTCAAGGTGCGTCGGGTCTCCTCATGCGTATCGCTAAGTGCTGTAACCCAGTACCTGGAGATGAGATTGAAGGTTACATCACCAAGGGTCGTGGAATTGCTATTCACCGTTCAGATTGTAATAATATCAAGAGTCAAGAAGGTTATGAACAACGTTTAATCGAAGTGGAGTGGGATGAACGTAATGCCAATAAATCTTATTTGGCAGAGATTGACATCTATGGCCTTAACCGTTCTGGTCTGTTGAATGATGTTCTCCAAATCTTGTCAAATACGACCAAGAGCATTGCTACGGTCAATGCACAACCGACTAAGGACATGAAGTTTGCCAATATTCACGTTAGCTTTGAAATTGCAAACCTTATTGAATTGACTGGTCTTGTGGATAAGATTAAAATTATCCCTGACGTTTACAGTGTTAAACGTACGAATGGGTAAGGAGTTACTGCGATGAAGATTGTAATTCAGCGCGTGCAAAGTGCTTCTGTGGTTATTGAGGATTCTACGGTTGGTGCTATTAAACAGGGGCTCTTACTCTTGGTCGGAGTTGGTCCAGAGGATACCAAAGAGGACCTAGAGTATGCAGTTCGTAAGATTGTCAATATGCGTATTTTTTCAGATGAAGAGGGCAAGATGAATTTTTCTGTTAAGGATATTGATGGCCAGATTTTGTCGATTTCTCAGTTTACGCTTTTTGCAGATACGAAAAAAGGGAATCGACCAGCATTTACAGGTGCTGCAAAGCCTGACATGGCTAGCCAGCTCTATGACGATTTCAACCAATCCTTGTCAACACATGTTCCTGTAGAAAGAGGACGCTTTGGTGCAGATATGCAGGTTAGTCTGGTCAATGACGGACCTGTGACCATTATTTTAGATACCAAAAATCGATAAACCATTTCTCGCCTTGTGTGAGAGATGTTTTTTTACTCTCATCGTATGGGCAATTTAGGTGCTCGATTTTCATTATTTGGGATTTATTTTTGTTATTTTAAGTAGGCTTAACCAAGTGGATATTTAATGAAATTAGAAAATGTTTTTCTCAAATTTCTGAAAAAACCTGACCATTCATGATGAAAAAATTACCGTTTACGAGGATTGCCGGAAATTCCCTTGTCTTACAAAAAAGATTAAGTTAACATTAGTTTCATAAGAGACACCAAGCGATTTTTATGAAACTAAAAAATAACTCGAGTTTACAGCATGCAAATACAAATAGTGATAATTTGAAACGCCGAGGTGATTTAAACTTTTTTAGAGGGATAGAGAGATGTCAAAGAAAGTAGCGTCAAATAAATTACTATCAAGTTTGTTTGTAGCCGGCGGTGTCCTAGGGATGAATCAGGTCGCCAAGGCAGATAACATGGTCAGTTCAGAAGCAACAAAACCAGTCATTACAACTGAAGCAGATAACTTGGTGGTGGTACCAACGGAGGCAGTTGCTCCAGTTGCGACAACAGAAGTAGGTCCATCATCTGCCGCTGTTGCGACAGATACTGTAACAACAGCAACAGCTTCTACAATATTTTCACAAGCTGTGCCAGCAGAGAGTGCTAGCTCAGAAATGCTTGTAGCCAGTGAAGCACTAGCTCCTGAGTCAGCTGCTGTGGAAACCATCACATCATCATCTGATAATGCTACTGAAGCAGGACGCCATTCAACTGCTCAAGTGACACCAGTTATAGAAGTGATAGAGCAAAACTTAAATGGTGATGCTTACTTGACAGATCCAGAAACAACAAAAGCTGCTTATAGCAAGACAGATGGTGATATTAACTATTCTGTTGTTGTGTCTAATCCAACAGCAGAAACTAAGACGATGACTGTCAACTTGACACTTCAACATGCTTCAGAGATCATCGGTCAAGACAACATTGACCTTACGCTAGCGGCAGGAGCTTCAGCTAAGGTTTCAAACTTGACAGTAGCGTCAGAGTGGTTGACAAACAATACAGGTTACTTGGTGACAATCAGTGTCAACGATAAATCAGGTAGTACTTTGTCAAGCAAGCGTGCTGGCTTGTCTGTTGAAGATGATTGGACAGTTTTCCCACGTTACGGTATCGTAGCAGGTTCGCCAACGGATCAAAACAGTATTCTTGTTAAAAATCTTGAAGCCTACCGTAAAGAGCTTGAGCTCATGAAGTCTATGAATATCAACTCATATTTCTTCTATGATGCTTATAGTGAAGCTACAGATCCTTACCCAGAGGGTGTTGATAGCTTTGTTCAAAAATGGAATACCTGGAGTCATACTCAGGTTGACACTAAGGCTGTTAAAGAATTGGTTGACCAAGTTCATAAGTCAGGTGCTGTTGCCATGCTTTATAACATGATTTCAGCAGATTCAAATCCAAAGAATCCAGCCCTTCCACTTGTTGCTTTGGCTTATAACTTCTACGATAGCTTTGGTAAGAAGGGTGAGCCGATGACTTACACTATCGGTGATAACCCAACTCAAGTTTACTATGATCCAGCTAATCTAGATTGGCAAAAATACATTGCGGGTGTCATGAAATCAGCTATGGATCGTATGGGCTTCGATGGTTGGCAAGGTGATACAATTGGTGACAACCGTGTGACTGATTATGAGCACCGTAACAGCTCAGACGAGGCTGACTCATACATGATGTCTGATTCATATGCGTCATTTATTAATGCTATGAAAGACCTCATTGGTGAAAAGTACTACATCACAATCAATGATGTCAATGGTGGTAATGATGATAAATTAGCCAAGGCACGTCAAGATGTTGTTTATAATGAGCTCTGGACAAACGGTGGTTCAGTTATTCCAGGACGTATGCAGGTTGCCTATGGTGATTTGAAAGCACGTATCGATATGGTACGCAATAAAACTGGTAAATCACTTATCGTTGGTGCCTACATGGAAGAACCAGGTATTGATTATACTGTTCCTGGTGGAAAAGCAACTAACGGTGCTGGTAAAGATGCTCTTGCAGGTAAGTCATTGCAAGCTGACGCGACTCTTCTCGTAGATGCGACAGTAGCTGCAGCCGGTGGCTATCACATGTCCATTGCAGCCCTTGCCAATGCTAATGCAGCCCTAAACGTCCTTCAAAGTGCTTATTACCCAACTCAATACCTCAGTGTGGCTAAGGACACTATTCGTAAGCTTTACAATTACCAACAGTTTATCACTGCTTATGAAAATCTTCTTCGTGGTGAGGGGGTGACTAACAGCACTCAAGCTGTATCTACCAAGAATGCTTCTGGTGAAATCCTTTCTAAGGATGCTCTAGGTGTGACAGGAGATCAAGTTTGGACATTTGCTAAATCAGGAAAAGGTTTCTCAACTGTTCAAATGATTAACATGATGGGCATCAATGCGGGCTGGCATAATGAAGAGGGTTATGCGGATAATAAAACACCGGACGCTCAAGAAAATCTCACAGTTCGTCTTAGTCTAGCAGGTAAAACAGCCCAAGAAGCAGCTAAAATTGCTGATCAAGTCTATGTGACGTCGCCAGATGATTGGGCAACTTCAAGCATGAAGAAGGCACAAGCAAGCCTTGAAACAGATGAAAATGGTCAACCAGTACTTGTCATTTCAGTTCCTAAACTAACGCTTTGGAACATGCTCTATATCAAGGAAGACACAACAGCAACACCGGTAGAACCAGTTATCTTGAAACCAGTTACTAACCAAGCTGGTAAGAAAGCAGACAATACCGTAACATCTGAAGCAAGCTCAGAAACAGCTAAATCCGAAAATACAACAGTAAACAAAGGTACAGAGGCTCCAACTGATACGAAACCATCTGTTGAAGCTCCTAAACTAGATGAAATAACTAAACCAGCACCAACAGTTGACGAGATAGTAAACTCAGCAGCTGTTCCAGTGGCAATAGCTGTATCAGAGACCGCACATGATAAGAAAGATGACAACTCAGTATCTAATACGGATCAAGGTGCAGTAGCGTCAGATTCAATCACTACACCAGCTTCAGAGGCCACAAGCACAGCTGACTCAACAGCCTCATCAGAAGTATCAGAAAGTGCAACAGTATCATCGGAAGCATCAGAAACTGAAAATAGTTCAGTAGCATCAATTTCAGAGTCAGCAATTTCAACGACGACAGCAATTTCAGAATCACATGCAGTAGTTGAACCAGTGGCTTCTTTGACAGAATCAGAGAGTCAGGCAAGCACTAGCCTTGTTTCAGAAACTACAAGCACAATTGTCTCAGTTGCTCCGTCAGAAGTATCAGAAAGCACAACAGTATCATCGAAGGTCTCAGAAACGGATATTATCTCAGAAGCATCAACTTCAGAGACTTCAGCATCTGAATCAGAGAATTCAATCAGCACAGTCGTTTCAGAATCAGAAGTAGTTGAAGAACCAGCTGTTTCATTGACAGAATCAGAAAGTCAAGTGAGCACCTCAGAAGTGACTTCGGCGATTTCAGAAACAGTGAGCACATCAGAGGAAGTTATCCTTGATGGGCTATCAGAAAACATCAATAGTTGGAATAGACTCTCTGTAGCTCCTCGCGTTTCAGAAACTTTACCAAGTACTTCTGAAACGATTACAGAAGCAGCGTCACTCTTTAGCAACTATGCAAGATATTCAGAAACAGCAAGCTCAGAATCTCACTCTATGGTAGCAGCTTCTTCAGAAATTTCTATTGAAAAATTAGCAGTATCTATCTTGAAAGATACTGAGGGTGGCTTGTACGATGCAACAACAATCAGAAATATTGTTGAGATGATTGATAGCATTACAACAAATGTCAGCTATACTCGCAGTAGTCGTCAAGACCTTGTCAATACAGCTTCGTCAGATAACACTTACAATGGTAGTCAAGATCTTAACCTTGCAAGTAAGACAACGACGCAAGCAGGTGAAAAAGGAACAACTGAAGACCTTAAGGCTACAATTGCTAAAACAGCAAAATCTCACAAGTGGGGAGAACATGCTGTAGCTATCCTTACAGCTATTGTCCTTGCAGGTGCGGCAACCCTTGCAGCTCTTCGTAACTTCTTGATATCAAAAAAAGTTGATAAATAATAAGTAGAACTCTTTGTGTAAACAAGGAGTTTTCTTTATACTGGCTGCTATTTTTTCTGAAAATTGTGATACAATAGAAATAGTTTGAATATTGTGTCAAAGGAGAGCCAATGATTACTGCAAATGATATCGTAAAGGCTAATGAAGTCTTAAAAAACGTGGTGGAACGCACACCACTAGATTTTGATCGCTACTTATCTGAAAAATACGGGGCGACCATTTACATTAAAAAAGAAAATATGCAAAAGGTACGCTCTTTTAAATTGCGTGGAGCCTACTATGCTATCCATCAATTGAGTGATGAGGACAAGGCGCGTGGTGTGGTTTGTGCATCAGCCGGAAACCATGCTCAGGGGGTTGCCTACACTTGTAACGAGATGAAGATTCCGGCAACCATCTTTATGCCAGTAACAACACCTCTCCAAAAAATTGGTCAAGTCCGTTTCTTTGGTGGCAAGTTTGTAACAATCAAATTGGTGGGAGATACCTTTGATGCTTCTGCTCAAGCAGCACAGGAATATACCAAGTCTGAAGGGATGACTTTCATTGATCCGTTCGACGATTATAATGTCCAAGCAGGGCAAGGAACTGTTGCTTATGAAATTTATGAGCAGGCCCAAGAGGAAGGTGTTTCCTTCGATAGTATCTTGGTTCCAGTCGGAGGCGGTGGCCTTATCTCTGGTGTAGCTACCTATATCAAGGATGTAGCACCGTCTATGGAGGTTATTGGTGTTGAGGCTAGTGGTGCTCGTAGTATGCGTGCTGCCTTTGACCGTGGTTATCCTGTAAAACTCGAAGAAATTGATAAGTTTGCGGACGGGATTGCTGTTCAAAAGGTAGGTGTCAAGACCTATGAAGTCGCACGTAAATATGTTGACCGCCTCTTGGGAGTTGATGAAGGATTGATTTCAGAAACCCTAATTGATATGTACTCTAAGGTTGGTACCATTGCAGAACCCGCAGGTGCGGCATCAGTGGCAGCTTTGGAAGTGATCAAAGATGAGATTAAAGGAAAAACCATCGTCTGCATCATTTCAGGTGGTAACAATGACATCAACCGTATGCCAGAGATGGAAGAACGTGCGCTTATCTACGATGGTATCAAGCATTACTTTGTGGTTAACTTCCCACAACGTCCTGGTGCCCTTCGTGAATTTGTAAATGATATCTTGGGACCAAATGATGATATCACTCGTTTTGAGTACATCAAACGTGCTAATAAAGGAAAAGGTCCGGTTCTCATTGGTATAGCTCTTAGTGATAAGAACGACTATGATGGACTTCTCGAGCGTCTTTCGGCCTTTGACCCAAGTTATATCAACCTTCACGGTAACGAAACACTATACAATATGCTTGTCTGAGGACAGGTTCAGACAATGAAAAAAGAATCGACGAAGTCGGTTCTTTTCTACTTTGACTTAGCTATAAAGTGGTACTAATGCCTTATCTTCAAACTAAAACCCCAGTATTTCTACTGAGGTTTTCTTTATTCGATAATTAAGAGTCCATCTTTAATAGCGAATGGATTGTCTTTATTGATGCGGTCGTAGAACATGATACCGTTAGTATGGTCGATTTCATGTTGAACAACGATTGAGTTGTAACCACGGAGTTTAACACGTTGCTTTTCGCCCTCTTTGTTGAAGTATTCAACAGTTACACGAGCATGACGAACCACGTAACCAGGAACGTCGCGGTCAACTGAGAGGCATCCTTCGCCATCGCCCAAAGCAGCATCCTGAACAGAATGGGCAACTACTTTAGGGTTGTACATGATTTCTTGAAGGCTATATGCTTCTTTTGGTGGATTACCTTCAGCGTCTTCAGGGTTTGGAACGAGAACAGCGATAATGCGTTTTGAAATATCTAATTGAGGGGCTGCAAGACCGACTCCCCCACGAAGCCCCATTTTTTCGGCAATAACAGGATCTTGTGAGTTACGAAGAAACTGCATCATTTTTTCGCCTAGGATAATGTCTTCGTCTGATAGTGGGAAGGTTACATCTTCAGCGACAGCACGCAAGGTTGGATTTCCTTCGCGAATGATATCATTCATATCAATCATATGGCTGGCGCGGATAATTTTGGTTTGAGCGTCCATTTGTTTACCTCTATTTTCTTTGATTTACTTGTTTATAACTATAGCACAAAAGGGTTGAAAATTAAACCATCAAGGATTAAAGTGAGGCTTTTTCTAATCGATAAAAGCCAGTTTTTCCAAGGTTTGTCTCTCTAAAATACGATAGGTTTTAAAGGCCTCTTTTTCGATAATTCCCTGGTCGATAAATTGTTTGATGACTCGCTGTACATGACGATAGCTAGTTCCAAAACGGGAAGCTAAAATAGATGGTGATAGTTGAAAAACACCTTCTTCCTCAATACTCAACATATGAGTAGCCAGACGCTCTTTGACAGTGTAGCTTGCATTTGTTGAGGCAGTAATACCCTGTTTATGCAGTGCCATGGCTAGGTTATGCCCAATTTGATAGAGAAAAACGGGATCTTTGAGGAGCTCTTCTTTATTATTTAAAGGGAGCTGAACTGCTTGAACCTCTTCTAAAGCAATGACTGATGACCCTGCTGGTTGATTGGTCATGAGTTCTACATCTCCAAATATTTGTGGTTGGTTAAGCATTTCTAGGATATGTTCTTTACCATTGAAGAGAGAACGCACAATTTTTACCTTTCCTGACAAAATGTAGGTTAGCTCTGTGATAGCTTGCCCTTGGGTACAAATATAATCATTCTTTTGAAAGGTGACTTTCTGTAATTGGTCGAGGTAGGGGGGTGGAAAGACCTGATCAAGTTGAGGTCTTATGTCATGATTACGCATACATCTCCTTTTTTAGGACCTAGGTCCTATTTTTTAAAGTCTCCTTAGATTATAATGAAAAAATAACTATCAGACAAGTAAGGAAAGGATGTTCTAATCCCTATATTATGACACGAATTTTAGAAAAAATGAGCCTACTTGGGCTATCCTTGCTCTTGATTTCGGCCTTTTCGATTTCAACAGCGCTACCACCTATGTTGGACTACTATAGCCCAACCTTTTCTGCCGCGCAAGTGGAGCTTTTAGTATCTGTCCCTTCATTTTCCGTAGTAGCGATGCTCTTACTTAATTCATTTATTGACAAATGGCTAAGTGATAGACAGCTAATTGTGACTGGCTTGCTTTTACTTAGTAGTGCTGGGATTTTTCCTTTTTTTGTACAAGCCTATCCTCTTGTCTTACTGTCACGTATTGCTTTTGGAATGGGGATTGGTCTTATCAATGCTAAGGCGATTGCCATCATCAGTCAACGTTATCAAGGTAAAGAGCGAGTTCAGATGTTAGGTATTCGTGGCTCCATGGAGTTGATTGGTGGAGCTTCTTGTTCTCTTTTAGTTGGACAATTACTGAAAATTCATTGGACCTTTGCCTTTCTTATCTATGGTTTTGGTTTTGTGATTTTGATTATGTACCTCCTTTTTGTGCCATCGATGGAGCAGGTGGAGAAGAAGCAGATTACAAAAAGAAAACAAGTTCTGAACAAAAAAGACCTTGGTATGATTCTTGGCATGGCTCTTTTAGCAGGTTTTGTCATCTGTATCAATTCTTCGATTAGTTTGCGCGTGCCTCTGTTTCAAGTTGCTGGTAAGACTATTGAGAGTGGTCAATCAGCCTTAGTACTGAGTTTAGAGCAGGGAATTGGAATTGTAGCTGGACTGAGTTTCGCCTCGCTTATAGGACATTTTAAAAATCGTCTTTTGCTTATAGTGATGTTCTTGTTAGCGGTTTGTCTCTTTGGGATGTCAGTGGCTAGTAACTTACCGATTTTGATTTTATCTTCAGTTGGTGTTGGTTTCTTTTATAGTATTATTTTGACAATTATCTTTAACCGACTTTCTGAGTCTATTGCTAGAAGTCTGTTGAACAAGGCGACAGCCTATGTCCTCTTAGGCTGTAACCTAGGGTCAGCCATTTCCCCTTATGTTTTGAAATTGTTAGCACTCATATCTCCAAGTTTTAGTTGGATTTTTCTAGCTTATGCTATCGTAAGTTTCCTACTTTTCCTACTTTTCCTTGGATTCTTTCTGAATGCAAAAATGGCCAAAAAAGTCTAAGCTTCAAAAACTTAATCAGTGAAATCTTGCGATTGACAAAGATTAGTAGATGAGCTAAAATAGAGAGGTCGTAAAGACAAACCAACTCTTTCTTGGTTTTAGGAGAGCCAATCCTAAGACTCGGATGGAGCAAAAAAAGGAGAAAAAACATGGCAATCTCAAAAGAGAAAAAAAATGAAATCATTGCTCAATACGCACGTCACGAAGGTGACACTGGTTCAGTAGAGGTTCAAGTTGCTGTCCTTACTTGGGAAATCAACCACCTTAACGAACACATTAAACAACACAAAAAAGACCACGCTACTTACCGTGGTTTGATGAAAAAAATCGGTCACCGTCGTAACTTGTTGGCATACCTTCGCCGCACAGACGTTAACCGTTACCGTGAGTTGATCAGCTCACTCGGACTTCGTCGTTAATTCAAGATACAAGTGTCTAGGCCTTGTTCAATTGAATACACGAAAATGGAACTGCTCTATGATGGGGCAGTTTTTTTATTCGCTAGGATTTTAGCCTGAGTTCAAAACAGCTCTCTAGATGTAGAGGGCTGTTTTTCTGCATTCCTCTAAAAATTTCTTACGATGATTAATCTATAGAACAAAAAAAAACTCCAAAATTAATTCTGGAAGTTTTTTAACTTAAAATCTTTTTGATAACTGTTTGAAATTGAGGGAGTTGATGGATAGCAGTTCCGACAAGGATACCTAACATATTTAAGGTGATATCTCCCAAATCAAAGACTCCCAAATGTCCGAAGTACTGAATGGATTCGACGGAGAAAAGGGTAAGGAGACAAAGTAGGAGATTACTCAATCGTGAAGAAAAGAGGAGTCCCAGAGGAATGAACATTAAGAGGTTCATGATGGGAACGAAGTGGCTACCCCAGTATAATTCCCGAGCAAAGGAAAGGGGGTTAAGTGAGAGACCTTGGGTACCAATGTTTTTCAAGAAAAGTAGGTAGAAGAGAGCAAGAAAGTAAATGAAGTAGAGTAGGAGTAGTGTCTGTTTTTTCAGCTTTCTAGTAAGAAGTAGTTTCAAAAAAGCGTAGACAAAGTAACTCAGTAGGACAATAATGACTAGGTTGAGTAAGACTTGAAAGTAGGAGCCATAATGGGCGATGTAATGAACGTACTGTTCGAGATGCCCCCTATAAAACCAATAAGACAAGGCCAGTGAGAGGATTCCTAGTAAGATGTTACTCAATGTTTTTAATGTTTTTGCCACTTTGCTCCTCCATTTGCATATGATGAGTACACATTATATCAAAAAAACGTTTAAAGAAAGTTAAGAAACTGTAACGAAGTTTTGATAGAATAAAAGGATAAGGCAGAATCAAAGACTAAAAAAGGACTTTGAAACAGCAACTCTACTTTTGACTAACAATTTAATGATTTTTGTAAACAGGCTATGAAAGCTTATAAAATAATTAAATTTTAAAAATTAGGAGTCAGCACCTTGTTTCGAGATTATTAAAATGTTATTATATAGTAGTGAATTTTTAACATAAAAAGGAGTTCGTCTTATGAATAAAAAGGTTTTGGCGACAGCTGGAATTGCAGCACTTGCAGTTTCTGCTACAGTTGCTAAAGCTGATGAGGTAACGACAAACGATCAAGCCTCAACAACAGCATCAGTATCATCGACAGCTACACAAGCTGTCCCAACTCAAGCCCAAGTCGAAGCGGCTAGAGAACAAGCCAGCGCTGCAAATCAAGCAGTATCGCAACAAGAGTCAGTTGTTGCTAATCATGAAGTAGCTGCAAACCAGGCTCAAGCAAACCTAGCGACAGCAGATTCTAACTTGCAAAAGGCACAAACAGCAGCCGATGAAGCAAGTCCAGAAACTATTGCTGCCGCTCAAGGTCAAGTAACTACTGCTGAAAATGCAGCTAAGGAAGCTAAGTCAGCAGTCGAAACAGCTCAATCAGCAGAAAAAACTGCTAAAGATGCAGCAGACAAACAGCAAGCTGTCGTTAATACAGATCAAGCTAATGTCAATGCTAAAGCTACTGAAGTGGCTAATGCTCAAAAATCAGTAGATGCCGCTAAAGCAGCTCTTAATGGTTCTAGTGCTTCTGAGGCAGCTTCTAACCAAGCTAAAGCGCAATCAGCTTTTGATGCTGCAACAGCAGCTGAGAAAAAAGCTCAAGAAGAATTGGCAGCCGCTCAGGCAGCTGATAAAGAAAAAGCTACTGCTATTTCAGCTAAAGAAGGGCAATTGACTGCAGACCAAAATGCAGCAAACCAAGCTAAAGCAGCTTATGAGACTGCTCAAACAGTAGCTAATGAAAAGGCAGCCGCACTTGCAGCCGCTGAAGCAGCTAAGAAAAAAGCAGAATCTTCAACAACTTCAACAGCTAATGTTCGTCAAAAATTCTCAGTGTCACAAGAGTATGTCAATGCTCTTAAGATTCATGAGTCTAAAACAGCGACCGCAGCAGAAAAAGCTCAAGCTGAACAAGTCTTGAAGAACGTTAATAAACGTGATCGTGGTAACAATAGTTATCAAGATAATGAAGCGGATAAAAATGTTAAAATTAGTGATTTGAATAATCTTAGTGAAGCTCAAATTACAGATTTGTCATTGTATGCTTCAAGTTTGATTAACCAAATTCGTACAGCCTTTGGTACAACTCAAACATCTGTTTCAAAAGGTAGTGTTCTTGCGGCTGACCGTGTTTCAGATGGTTATGTAGCAGATAACTGGGGTTGGGAAGCTATTACCCATCAACGACATGATAGTGCCGCCCTTGACCGTGCTGGTAAGTCATTTAATAGTGTAAGTATTGGTGAAAACCTTAATACATGGCAAGGTTTGACAGGACCATTTACCCTTAACGACATTAAGAAATATGTCTATGAAGCTATGCTTGACTTCATGTTTAACGGTAATGAGTGGAACCATGCTCGTTCTATCTCTGGACTTACAGCAGATGGTGGTGAGTCTTACATTGGAACAGACATCAGTGTTGTTGCCGGTGCCTTTAACGTTCACGTAAACAATGTCAATAAAAATTCTATCGCTTCTGATAGTAGCTTTGACACAACTAAGATTGCTAACCCATATGAAGGTAACCAATCTCAATCATCTTCAAATGCAAATCTTGCTGCTGCAAAAGCAGCTTATGAAGCTGCTAAGCAAGCTAACGATCAAGCTCAAAGTGACTTGGCTAGCAAGAAAGCGGCTTCTGAGTCAGCAACTCTTAAGCTTAAGAATACTCAGTCAGAACTTGCAGCTCTTAAAGCGACTGCAAGCAAGTTGGCAGCTGCTCAGAATAACCTTTCTGAAAAACAAGCAGCCCTTGCAACTGCTAAATCAGAATTGGAAAAAGCTAACGCTGCAGTTGAAAACCTTAATGCTAACGCACAAGAAAAAGCAGCAGCCCTTAGCAAAGCTCAAGCAACTCTTGATGAAAAACAAGCAGAGCTTAAAACAGCTAAAGATAAACTTGCGACAAGTTCTGCAACCTTGCAACGTTTGACAAATGCCTACAACGCTGCTAAGCAAGATACTGCTAAGAAACAAGTAGCATTGACACAAGCTAACCAAGCCTTGACTGCTGCTAAGAACCGTCTAGCAGCCCTTACAAATGCTTCAGGTAACCTAGCTAAGGCTAAAGCAGAACGTGCAACAGCCTTTGCCAAATTTACTGCGGCGAAAGCAGCTCTTTCAACTGAACGTGCGAAACTTGTTGAATTGTCAGCTAAGCGTGATAAATTAACGAGCGAATACACGACTGTTCAAACAGCCTTCGATAACTACATGAAAGCTAAGGCAGACAAAGAGCGTCAAACACAATTGGCTAAAGAGTTCGCTAACATTACATCCAAAGGTCTTACACCAGTACCTGTTTACGATGTAGATGGTAAAGTTATTGCTTTCACAACACAAGAACAAGCAGCTCAAACTGTAGCTCAAGTTCCTGTAAATTATGGTCAAACAAAAGCTGAGAAACAAGCTCCTGTACAAGCAGCAGACAGCTTGCCAGAAACAGGTGAGTCAACTGCAGCAGGATTCAGTCTTGTAGGTCTCTTCATGACACTATTGGCCTTCCTTGGTTTCGTTGACAGACGTACACGTCGTAACTAATCATTATAGACAAAAAAACGGCAACTGCCGTTTTTTTGTATGTCTGAGAATCTAAAAAAGTTAAGGCCGAAACCTTAACTTTTTTGTTTTTAACCCAAGAAACGTTTGAGGAATTCCTTAGTACGTTCTTCTTTAGGATTTTCAAAGATTTGTTCTGGGCTACCTTGTTCAGCAATTACCCCTTTATCCATGAAGATGACACGGTCTGAAACATCACGTGCGAACTCCATTTCATGGGTAACGATAATCATGGTCAAACCAGTTTCAGATAGCTCCTGCATAGTCTTGAGTACTTCCCCTACCATTTCTGGGTCAAGGGCTGAAGTTGGCTCGTCAAAGAGGATGGCTTCTGGATCAACAGAGAGGGCACGAGCGATTGCTACACGTTGTTTTTGTCCCCCTGAAAGTTGCTTTGGTTTAGCTTTCCAGTATTGTTCCCCCATACCAACTTTCTCCAAGTTAGCTTTGGCGATGCTTTCAGCTTCTTTACGGTCACGTTTGAGAACAGTTGTTTGAGCTACGATAGCATTTTCCAAGACATTAAGGTTTTCAAAGAGGTTGAAGGATTGGAAAACCATACCGAGTCTTTCACGATAGGTAGTGAGGTCGTAACCTTTTTCAAGGACGTTGTCCCCATGATAGAGGATTTCACCACCTGAAGGTGATTCGAGTAGGTTAATAGAGCGAAGGAAGGTTGATTTCCCTGAACCTGAAGAACCAATAATTGAGATAACCTCACCCTTTTTGACGCTGAGGGAGATATCTTTGAGGACTTCATTTTTTCCGTATGATTTTTTGAGGTTTTTAATTTCTAAAATCGTCTCAGTCATTAGTGAACCCCTCCTTGTGTGTAAGTATCTTGATCCAAACGGCGTTCTACATAACGCAAGATGCGTGTCACTGTGAAGGTAAGGACAAAGTAGATTGCTGCGATAACAAAGAATGTTTGGAAGTATTGATAAGTTTGGCTTGCGACAGTGTTACCTGCGAAGTAAAGTTCCACAACAGAGATAACGTTCAAAACAGAGGTATCCTTGATATTGATAACGAACTCATTACCAGTAGCTGGCAAGATGTTACGGATAACCTGTGGAAGAACAATCTTACGCATGGTTTGACCATGGGTAAATCCAAGAGCAGTTGCAGCTTCAAATTGTCCTTTATCTACAGCGAAGATACCACCACGAACGATTTCACTCATGTAGGCTCCAGTGTTGATAGAAACGATGAAGACAGCTGCTAGGGTACGGTCAATATTGATACCAAAGGCCTGGGCAGTACCGTAGTAGATAACCATAGATTGTACAATCATTGGCGTACCACGGAAAACTTCGATATAGACATTAAGCACCCAACCGAAGAGTTTTTGGAGCAAGGCTACAAATTTATTAGCAGCCTTAGGAGCTGTGCGGTAAACACCAATCATAAGACCGATGAAAGTACCCACAACTGTACCGATAATTGAGATAAGAAGGGTAATTCCTGTACCACGTAAGAATTGTGGCCAGTTCTTAGCGATGATATTGCTCATCTGACTAAAGAAGTTTCCTTTTTTAGCCTCATCAGTCTTATCTGCAGGTTGGATGTCAATGATGTGATCCATCAGTTTAGCACGTTCCTCTTGGCTGATTCCAGCAAGGACCTTATTGACTTGTTCCATTTGCTGGCTGTCTCCTTTGCGAAGGCCGACGGCCAAGGAGACGTCATCGTCTGAAACCTGGAAACCACCATCTTTAAGCGTAATCATCTTATATTTTGAGCTAGCTTCTTCGGCAGTTTTTGCTTCAGGACGCTCTGAAACATAACCATCGATGATACCAGATGCAAGGGCTTGGCGCATAGCACCGAAGTCTCCCATAGCGGTTTGTTTGCTGACACCTGGGATTTGGTCAATCAAATTATAGAGATAAACCCCTTGTTGAGCTGTGATTTTAGCATCCTTGAAGTCTTTGAGACTCTTAGCGTTGGCATAATCACCGTCTGAGCTGACAACCATGACAGGTTCGCTTCGGTAATAGCTGTCTGAAAAGTCGATTTCTTGACGACGTTCAGCTGTTGGGCTCATACCTGCGATGATCATATCGATTTTGCCGGAAGTGAGGGCAGGAATCAAACCTGTCCAAGCTGTTTTGACTACCAAGGGTTTCTTGCCTTGAGCTTCAGCGATTTTTTTAGCGATTTGCACGTCATAACCGTTGGCATACTGTTTGGTACCTTCGATTGGAACGGCTCCGTTTGAGTTATCGTCCTGCGTCCAGTTGAAAGGTGCATAGGCAGCCTCCATACCCACACGGAGATACTCGTCTGCTTGAGCGCTTGATACTCCGCCAAAAACGAGGAGGAGCGCTGCAAAGCAGGCTATAATAATTTTTTTCATTGAAACAATGTCTCCTATAAAAATGTCATACCTTACTATTTTACAGGAAATTAGGATTAATGACAATAAGTTGGGATTAGAAAAACAATCTCTATATCAAGATTGTCTTCAAATACAAGTTGTAATTTGATATAATGGGAAGGACGATTTGGAGCCTTGATCATTTTTGCTGTGATGAGGCTAGCATTTTAAAACGGAGATAATTATGCAAACGGCACAATTTATTATTGAATTACTAAAAGCAGTCTTTCTTGGGATTGTCGAAGGTATCACTGAGTGGCTACCGATTTCATCTACAGGTCACTTGATTTTGGTGAATGAATTCTTGAACTTGAGACAAAGTAAAGATTTCATCGATATGTTTAATATCGTTATCCAACTTGGTGCTATTCTTGCGGTTATGGTCATTTACTTTAAACGTTTGAATCCCTTCCAACCTGGTAAGACAGCACGTGAAGTGCAATTGACTTGGCAACTTTGGCTCAAGGTGGTCATTGCCTGTATTCCTTCAGCCTTCTTTGGTCTTCTTTTAGATGACTGGATGGAGGCCCATCTCAGTAATTTCTTTGTAGTAGCTATCATGTTGGTGGTCTACGGGATTGCCTTTATTTGGATTGAGGACCGCAATCGACGTGTAGAGCCTAAGGTAACGGATTTGGCACGTATGTCTTACAAGACAGCTTTCTATATTGGTCTTTTCCAAGTCTTGAGTATCATTCCAGGGACAAGCCGTTCAGGTGCTACTATTCTTGGGGGTATCATCGTTGGTACTAGTCGTAGCGTAGCTGCTGACTTTACCTTCTTCCTTGGTATTCCAACCATGTTTGGTTATAGTGGCCTTAAGGCGGTTAAGTATTTCATTGACGGGAATACTTTGACAGGTGGACAAGTGGCTATTCTCTTGGTAGCTAGTGTGACAGCCTTTGTTGTCAGCTTGTTCGTGATTCGCTTCTTAATGAACTATATTAAGAAACATGATTTCACAGTTTTCGGAAAATACCGTATCGTACTTGGTATTATTGTGCTTCTCTATGGAGCAGTCAAACTTATTTTCGGATAATTACTTTTAAGTAAACTGAAAAGGACTTCAATTGAAGTCCTTTTTAGCTGGTTTAGAGATCATTTGTGGATAAGTTTTCCAAAGATAAGGTAAGCTAGCAACCATAGGACCAATCCGCAAGTCAAAAAGCTAGCTAGGATTTTCAAGAAGTCCACGACATTATGCAAGGGATACCATCCGGACAAACAGAGAATTGGAAGGATGGTAACACACATGATAGAGAAGTGGAGAAGTGATTGCTGTTTGAGCGATAAACGGTTATCGTCGTAAATGGGTGCAGTTGCTAGTATGATGGCGACGATTAGCCCTGTAAGAAAGGTAGATTTGTTTACTTGATGGGGTTGCCCCGATAAGTAGAGAAAGAGCGTCAATAAACTCGTTATTCCTCCAGCAATGCTAGCTCGTAGCCACCCTTTTTTATAGGCAGTCATGGTCATCACCTCCATGTATATCTTCACTTTTATTATACTCCAATCTAGGATAGATGACAGGTATAAATGGGGAAATACAAGGTTTTGTTAGTATTAAGAAGTTTTTAGAAATCCTTTCCAAAATAAGACTCAAACTTGCTCAGAAATTGCTATCTCTTGGCTTTTCTAGTATAATGAAATAACTACTCGTGCGAGGTTTTTTACATATGGAAATGAAACAAATAAGCGAGACAACTCTAAAAATCATGATTACCATGGAAGATCTTGAAGAACATGGTATGGAATTGAAGGATTTCTTGATTCCCCAGGAAAAAACAGAGGAATTTTTCTATACTGTCATGGATGAGTTGGACTTGCCTGATAACTTTAAAAATAGTGGGATGCTGAGCTTCCGTGTCACGCCACGCAAGGATCGTGTGGATGTCTTTGTGACTAAATCAGATCTTAAGGAAGACCTTGATTTCAACGATTTGTCAGATATGGATGACTACTCAGGGCTTTCTCCAGAAGAGTTCCTCAAGGCTCTTGAGGGTAACTTTATGGACAAGGGTGACATCGAAGCACACCATAAGCTCGAAGAGCTTGAAAAGACCTTGGAAGAGGTTGATAAGGCTATGACAGAGCCTACCAAGGAAGTGGCTGAAGAAAATATTCGTGAAGACTATACCCACTATGTCTTGGCCTTCTCTGACTTTGATCAAGTGGTGACCTTTACACAAGGCTTGAAGGATGTGCCTGTTGAAGGTTCTGAGCTTTATAAACTTGGGGATGTCTACTATATGACAATCCTTCTTTACTTGGCTGATGAGCCTGATTATTACGCGAACAATATGTATGCGCGTTTTCTTGAATATGCGAATGTGGCAGACCGAACACGTGCCTACCTACAAGAGCATGCAACAATCTTGATGGAAGAGGACGCCTTACCGGTACTACAAGCAACGAAATGGAGCTAAGACATGCCTTGGACCATTAACTATATATTCGTTTTGATTGGGACCTTTTTGATAGCCATTGTGACGACCCCTTTGGTACGCTCTTTGGCCTTACGTGTCGGAGCTGTTGACAATCCCAATGCAAGACGTATCAATAAAAAGCCCATGCCTAGTGCTGGCGGTCTAGCTATTTTGTTGGCCTTTGTACTAGCGACCTTGGTCTTTATGCCTATGATTATCCATAAGGATATTTGGCATGTTTCCTACATCAGGTATATCTTACCGGTTGTTGTGGGTGGATCTGTCGTAGCTCTGACGGGCTTCATTGATGATATCTTGGAATTAAAGCCTCTACCTAAGATGCTTGGTATTGTTATTGGAGCTGTTATCGTTTGGGCTTTTACAGACTTCCGATTTGATAGCTTTAAGATTCCATTTGGTGGTCCCATGATTCATTTTGGGCCAGTCCTGACCTTGATTTTAACGGTGTTATGGATTGCGGCCATCACCAATGCCATTAATCTGATTGATGGTTTAGATGGCTTGGTTGGAGGAGTTTCTATCATTTCCCTTATGACTATGGGGGTGATCTCTTATTTCTTCCTCTATGATACTGATATTTTCTTGACCATGACCATCTTTGTCTTGGTGGCTGCCATTATGGGCTTCTTCCCCTACAATTATCATCCAGCAATTATCTATCTAGGTGATACGGGGGCGCTTTTTATTGGCTTTATGATTGGTGTCTTGTCATTGCAAGGATTGAAAAATGCAACTGCAGTAGCTATTTTGTCACCTGTTATTATCCTTGGAGTGCCTATTGTCGACACAGTGGTAGCCATTGTCCGACGTAAATTGTCAGGGCGACCAGCCATGGAGGCTGACAAGATGCACTTGCATCATCGTCTCCTAGCCATGGGCTTCACTCATCGAGGAGCGGTTCTGGTGGTTTATGCCATCGCTATCCTCTTTTCATTGATTGCCCTCTTGTTAAACGTTTCCAGTCGTCTCGGTGGTATTCTCTTACTCTTGAGTTTGATTTTGGGAATGGAAATTCTGATTGAAGGGCTTGAGATTTGGGGCGTTGGTCGAACACCTCTCTTCAATTTCCTAAAATTTATCGGGAATAGCGATTATCGTCAAGCAACCATGTTAAAATGGAAGCAAGGGCGAAAAAATTAAACATTTGAAAAGCCAAGTAATGGCTTTTTTGTTATAATGATTCTAATTAAGGAAAATGGAAGTTCTCTTTTTATTTTCCAGAAAATAGTAAGACTATTTTCAAAAAAATAATGCAAATTAGCGAGCAAGTGCTCGCTGTATATATGAAAAAAGGAGTATACAATGTCTGTACTTGAAATCAAAAATCTTCATGTTTCTGTTGAAGATAAAGAAATCTTGAAGGGTCTTAATTTGACTCTTAAAACTGGTGAAATTGCTGCTATCATGGGGCCTAACGGAACTGGTAAATCTACCCTTTCAGCTGCTATCATGGGTAATCCAAACTATGAAATCACAGAAGGGGACATCCTTTTTGATGGTGAAAGTATCCTTGACTTGGAAGTTGACGAACGTGCACGCCTAGGTCTTTTCCTTGCTATGCAATACCCAGCTGAAATCCCAGGAATCACAAATGCTGAGTTCATCCGTGCGGCTATGAACGCTGGTAAAGAAGATGACGAAAAGATTTCTGTTCTTGATTTCATCACTAAATTGGATGAAAAGATGGAATTGCTTGGTATGCGTGAAGAAATGGCTGAGCGTTACCTTAACGAAGGTTTCTCAGGTGGTGAGAAAAAACGTAACGAAATTCTTCAATTGCTCATGTTGGAACCTAAGTTTGCTCTTCTCGATGAGATTGACTCAGGTCTTGATATCGATGCCCTTAAAGTGGTTTCAAAAGGGGTTAACGCTATGCGTGGCGAAGGCTTTGGTGCCATGATTATCACTCACTACCAACGTCTCTTGAACTACATCACTCCAGATGTCGTACACGTGATGATGGAAGGTAAAGTGGTTCTTTCAGGTGGTCCTGAATTGGCTGCTCGTCTTGAGCAAGAAGGTTATGCGAAAATCGCTGAAGAGCTCGGTTACGAGTACCACGAAGAAGCGTAAGTCTGTTACTCGAAATAACTAGAAAAGGAGTAACCTATGTCAAAAGAATCTATTATCGCTTTTTCACAAGCAAAAGCAGAGCCACTTTGGTTGCAAGACCTTCGTCAAGCAGCCTTTGATAAGCTTGAAAGTTTGGCTCTTCCAAAAATTGAGCGTGTAAAATTTCACCGTTGGAATCTCGGTGATGGAACGATTACTGAAAATGAACCATCAGCAAATGTACCTGATTTTACAGCGCTTGGAAACAACCCTAAATTGGTCCAAGTAGGAACAAATACTGTACTTGAACAATTGCCAGCTGACTTGATTAGTCAAGGTGTGGTCTTCACAGACCTGACGACTGCTCTTGAGGAAATCTCAGAAGTCGTTGAAGCCTTCTTTGGTAAGGCTGTAGCCTATGATGAGGACAAATTGGCAGCTTATAACTATGCCTATTTCAATAGTGCAGCGGTCCTTTACGTACCAGATAATGTTGAAATTGACTTGCCAGTTGAAAGCTATTTTTACCAAGATGGAACTTCAAATGTTCCATTTAACAAACACGTTTTGATCGTGGCTGGTAAAAACAGTAAATTGACTTACCTTGAGCGCTTTGAAACGCTAGGTGAAGCGACTGAAAAAGCTAGTGCCAACATTTCAGTTGAAGTCATTGCTCAAGATGGTGCACAAGTTAAGTTTGCTGCTATTGACCGTTTGGGCGAAAACGTTACAACTTATATTAGTCGTCGTGGTCGTATCGGTCGTGATGCCAGCATTGACTGGGCTCTTGGTATCATGAACGAGGGCAATGTTATTGCTGACTTTGATAGTGACTTGATTGGTAATGGAAGCCATGCCAACCTTAAAGTTATTGGTCTTTCATCAGGGCGTCAGGTTCAAGGAATTGATACTCGTGTAACTAACTATGGTAACAACTCTGTGGGACATATCCTACAACATGGTGTTATTTTGGAACGTGGTACCTTGACTTTCAATGGTATTGGTCACATTGTCAAAGGTGCTAAGGGTGCTGATGCACAACAAGAAAGCCGTGTTCTAATGCTTTCTGACAAGGCACGTTCAGATGCGAACCCAATCCTCTTGATTGACGAAAACGAAGTTACGGCAGGGCATGCTGCTTCAATCGGTCAGGTGGATCCAGAGGATATGTATTACCTCATGAGTCGTGGACTTGATCAAGACACTGCAGAACGTTTGGTTATTCGCGGTTTCTTGGGAGCGGTTATTACCGAAATTCCAGTTAAAGAAGTACGCGATGAAATGATTTCTGTAACTGATACAAAACTAAACAAACGTTAGGAACTATCGACGCAGATAGTCTAACCTATAATATATCTAGATAGGGAGATAAGATGTCAGCTTTAGATGCCTATAAGATTCGACAAGATTTTGCCATTTTAGATCAGGTAGTTAATGATGAACCTTTGGTATACTTGGATAATGCAGCAACGACCCAGAAGCCTCAAGTCGTTTTGGACGCTCTCATGGCTTACTATCATGAGGACAATGCCAATGTTCACCGTGGTGTGCATACCTTGGCTGAGCGTGCAACAGCTACTTACGAAGCTAGTCGTGAAAAGCTTCGTCAGTTTATCAATGCTAAATCAACCAAAGAGGTCCTTTTTACCCGTGGAACGACGACAGGTCTTAACTGGGTTGGTCGTTTTGCAGAGCAGGTTCTTGAGCCAGGAGATGAGGTGGTTATTTCAATTATGGAACACCACTCGAATATCATTCCTTGGCAGGAAGCTTGTAAGAAGACGGGGGCTAAACTTGTTTACGCCTACTTGAAAGATGGCCAATTGGATATGGAAGATTTGGCCAACAAGATTACTGAAAAGACAAAATTTGTCAGTCTAGCTCAGGTTTCTAACGTTTTAGGCTGCATCAATCCTGTCAAAGAAATTGCCAAGCTCGCCCACCAAGTTGGTGCCTATATGGTGGTGGACGGTGCCCAATCGGCGCCCCACATGACTACTGATGTTCAGAATTTGGATTGTGATTTCTTCACCCTTTCTGGACATAAGATGTTAGGTCCAACAGGGATTGGGGTTCTTTACGGCAAGGAAGAGATTCTTAACCAGATGAATCCTATTGAATTTGGTGGTGAAATGATTGATTTCGTTTACGAACAGGAAGCCACTTGGAAGGAATTGCCTTGGAAATTCGAGGCTGGGACACCTAACATTGCGGGGGCGATTGCTCTTGGTGCTGCTGTCGACTACCTCTCTGCTTTAGGTATGGAAAATGTTCATGCTTACGAGCAGGAGTTAGTAGACTATGTTTTGCCTAAACTTCATGAGATTGAGGGATTGACAGTCTACGGTCCAGAGAATCCTAGCCAGCACGCAGGTGTTATTGCCTTTAACATTGATGGGCTTCATCCTCATGATGTGGCAACTGCCCTTGACTATGAAGGAGTAGCAGTGCGTGCAGGTCACCACTGTGCTCAGCCTTTAATCAATCATTTAGGTATCTCATCAGCTGCCCGAGCAAGCTTCTATATTTACAATACTAAAGAGGATTGTGACAAGCTTGTAGAGGCAATTCTTGCGACGAAGGAGTTTTTCAATGGCACTCTCTAGACTAGATAGTTTATATATGGCTGTTGTGGCCGATCACTCTAAGAGCCCTCACCATCATGGTGTTCTACCTGATGTGGAGCAACTTCAACTGAATAATCCGACTTGTGGAGATGTTATCAATCTGTCAGTAAAATTTGATGGTGACGTGATTGAAGACATTGCCTTTGCTGGAGATGGTTGTACCATTTCTACAGCGTCATCAAGTATGATGACGGATGCAGTTATTGGTAAAACTAAGGCAGAGGCTTTGGAACTAGCGGAGATTTTCTCTCTTATGATTCAAGGAGATCATAAAGATGAAGATAAGCTAGGTGAGGCTAAGCTCTTGGCGGGGGTTTCTAAATTTCCACAACGTATCAAATGTGCAACACTCTCTTGGAATGCCCTTAAAAAAGCTATAGAGAGAAGTGAGCTTTAGGAAGTCAAGGAGCAGTCAGTCTCCTTGCCCAAGCAAAAAGGAAAACGAATCAAACCCTTAATAAAGGAAAATACTATGACTGAAACAAATGAAAAAGTAGAACCAAAACCCATTGATTTGGGAGAATATAAATACGGTTTCCATGATGATGTGACACCAGTCTTTTCAACCGGAAAAGGAATCAGTGAAGACGTGGTCCGTGCCATGTCTGCTGAAAAGGGGGAACCTGAGTGGATGCTTGAATTCCGCTTAAAATCATTGGAAACCTTTAACAAAATGGCCATGCAAGAGTGGGGTCCAGACCTTTCTGGTATTAACTTTGATGACCTGACTTATTTCCAAAAGGCATCAGACAAACCTGCTCGTGACTGGGAAGATGTTCCTGAGAAAATTAAGGAAACTTTTGAACGTATTGGTATCCCAGAAGCAGAGCGTGCTTATCTTGCTGGAGCCTCAGCTCAGTATGAATCAGAAGTGGTTTACCACAATATGAAAGAAGAGTACGACAAGTTGGGGATTATCTTTACAGATACGGATTCAGCTCTTAAAGAGCATCCAGAACTCTTCAAGAAGTACTTCTCAAAACTAGTTCCGCCAACAGATAATAAATTTGCAGCCCTTAACTCAGCCTTCTGGTCAGGTGGTACCTTTATCTATGTACCTAAAGGCGTTAAGGTGGATATTCCGCTTCAAACCTACTTCCGTATCAATAACGAAGCAACTGCTCAGTTTGAACGTACTCTTATCATCGTTGATGAAGGTGCCAGCGTTCACTATGTTGAAGGATGTACAGCGCCAACTTACACAACTGCCAGCCTTCATGCGGCTATCGTTGAAATCTTTGCACTTGATGGTGCCTACATGCGCTACTCAACTATCCAAAACTGGTCAGATAGCGTCTACAACTTGGTAACTAAACGTGCTACGGCTAAGAAAAATGCGACTGTTGAGTGGATTGATGGTAACCTTGGAGCCGAAGTAACTATGAAGTATCCATCTGTTTACCTTGATGGAGAAGGTGCGCGTGGTACCATGCTTTCAATCGCCTTCGCCAATGCGGGGCAACACCAAGATACAGGGGCTAAGATGATTCACAATGCACCGCATACATCATCATCTATTGTCTCTAAATCAATCGCCCGTAATGGTGGTAAGGTTGACTACCGTGGACAAGTCACTTTCAACAAGGATTCTAAGAAATCGGTATCTCACATCGAATGTGACACCATTTTGATGGATGATTTGTCTAAATCAGATACTATCCCATTCAACGAAATCCATAACTCACAAGTTGCTCTTGAACACGAAGCTAAGGTTTCTAAGATTTCTGAAGAGCAACTCTACTACCTCATGAGCCGTGGACTTTCAGAACAAGAAGCAACAGAGATGATTGTCATGGGATTTGTGGAACCATTTACCAAAGAACTTCCAATGGAATATGCTGTTGAGCTTAACCGCTTGATTAGTTATGAAATGGAAGGATCAGTTGGGTAAAAACTCTGATAATCTAAAGGGACCAGACGGTCCTTTTTGTTTTGCTTGAAAAATCAAGAAATGAGCTTTAGATTAATGTTAGGAAGGGAGTAATTGTAATAATCAGAAAGCGTTTACAATTGCTATTTAAAAAGATATAATAGATTTGAATAGCAAGTAATGGAGGGGACTAATATGGGAGTATATAACAGTGACTGGCTACTCAATCAGATTCGTGGGACAGCTAATGTGGTCAGTAAGGCTTTTAAATTTGAGACTCTGGATATTGATTTAGGTCAGGTGGAGGACGAGCAAGGTCACACTATTGATGGAAATGACTACATTGACGACTTGTTAATCCATGAACAGTATGATCAGGCAACTACCTTCATTCATAGTCAACTCAAGCGTTTGACGACTAACGACTATAATCTCCTTGTCAGTGTCTATATGGAGTATTTGGAGAATTTGCCACCTGTAATAAGGCAGAAACATCAATTTGATGATAGAAAAATAACGAGTTTAAGGGAAAAACTGTCCGAATTTTCATGGTAATTTGATAGAGAGTGTGGGAGAGAGACGTCGAGCGTTTACGATTTTTCCACCCTCTTTTTTGTGTTATAATAGAATCACTATGGATAAATTAATAAAAACAATTTCAGAATCAGGTTCTTTCCGTGCTTACGTTCTTGATAGCACTGAAACAGTTAGAACCGCACAAGAAAAACACAATACATTATCATCATCAACAGTCGCTTTGGGGCGTACCCTTATTGCTAATCAAATCTTGGCTGCTAATCAAAAAGGTGATAGCAAGATTACGGTAAAGGTTATCGGAAACAGCTCTTTTGGACATATCATCTCTGTAGCCGATACCCAGGGGCATGTTAAGGGCTACATCCAAAACCCTGGTGTAGACATCAAGAAAACAGCTACCGGTGAAGTCTTGGTGGGTCCTTTCATGGGACAAGGGCAGTTTGTTTCAATCATCGATTATGGAACTGGTAATCCTTACACGTCATCAACACCACTTATTTCTGGTGAAATCGGTGAAGACTTTGCCTACTATTTGACAGAATCTGAGCAAACACCATCTGCTGTTGGTCTTAATGTACTTCTTGACGAAGAGGACAAGGTCAAGGTTGCTGGTGGCTTCATGCTTCAGGTCTTGCCAGGAGCTAGCGAGGAAGAAATCGCTCGTTACGAAAAACGCATCCAAGAGATGCCAGCCATTTCAACGCTTTTGGAGTCTGATGACCATATCGAAGCTCTCTTGAATGCCATTTATGGGGATGAACCTTTCAAACGTTTGTCTGAAGAGGAGCTTAGTTTTGAGTGTGATTGCTCACGTGAACGTTTTGAAAATGCCCTCTTGACACTTGGTAAGGATGAACTTCAAGCCATGAAAGACGAGGACCATGGGGCTGAAATCGTCTGTCAATTCTGCCAAAACAAGTATGAATTTTCAGAAGCTGACTTGGAGGAACTCATCAATGACTAAACTTAATTCGTCCTTCATGATTGGAAATGTAGAGATTCCTCATCGTACAGTATTAGCTCCTATGGCAGGTGTGACCAACTCGGCCTTCCGTACCATTGCCAAGGAATTTGGTGCTGGTCTTGTGGTTATGGAGATGATCTCTGAAAAAGGTCTCCTCTACAATAATGAGAAAACCCTCCACATGCTACATATCGATGAAAATGAGCATCCAATGTCTATCCAGCTTTTCGGTGGTGATGCTGAGGGTTTGAAGCGAGCAGCCGACTTTATCCAGACCAATACCAAGGCTGATATCGTTGATATCAACATGGGTTGTCCGGTCAATAAGGTAGTCAAAAATGAAGCTGGTGCCAAGTGGCTCAAGGATCCAGACAAGATTTACCACATCGTCAAGGAAGTAACGTCAGTACTTGATATTCCTCTGACCGTTAAGATGCGTACAGGTTGGTCAGACAGTGACTTGGCTGTAGAAAATGCCCTTGCAGCTGAGTCTGCAGGTGTTTCTGCCCTTGCTATGCACGGCCGTACTCGTGAGCAAATGTACACAGGTCACTGTGATCACGAGACTTTGGCCCGTGTTGCTAAGGCTATCACTAAGATTCCGTTTATCGGAAATGGCGATGTTCGTAGCGTTCAAGACGCTAAACTTATGATTGAAGAACTTGGTGTAGATGCCGTTATGGTTGGTCGTGCAGCCATGAATAATCCTTACATTTTCACGCAAATCAATCACTTCTTCGAAACAGGAGAGGAGTTGCCAGAACTTCCATTTGATAAGAAATTGGACATCGCCGAAGACCACCTCAAACGTTTGGTGGATCTTAAAGGTGAGATGATTGCTGTCCGTGAATTCCGTGGTCTGGCACCACACTATCTTCGTGGAACAGCAGGAGCAGCTAAGGTTCGTGGCGAAGTCTCACGTGCCGAGTCTGTTGCTCAGGTTGAAGAAATCTTTGCAACTTTGCGATAACTCTATATCTGATAAAAACCTAACTAGCTTGGTTAGGTTTTTATTTTACCCTTATTCTTCCTTGATAGTGATGATAGTCCATCGCTAATCTTTTTCTTGCTCTTCCCTTGCAAAATCTCTGTGTTTTCGATATAATTAACTGGTTAAGTAAATGGAGAAAGCAATGCTAGAACTAGAAGAACAAGTCAATCAATTGATTAATCAAATCGTGCTCAAGTCTGAAAATCAGCATGAGCTCCTTATTGGGCAGTGCCGTAGTCAAGTCAAATTGACTAATACTCAGGAACATATTCTCATGCTTTTGGCTGAGGGTCGCAAGACCAATTCGGAGTTGGCAAAGATCTTAAATGTCAGTCAGGCTGCTGTTACCAAGGCTGTTAAAACCTTGGTCAAAGAGGGTATGTTGGAGGCTAAGAAAGACAAGGATGATGGGCGCGTGACCTACTTTGTCTTGACACAAGAGGCTCAACCCATAGCCCGAGAGCATGAGGAACACCACCAAGAGACCTTGGGGGTTTATCGGTCTGTATTGGATCAGTTTGATAATCAAGAGCGTCAGGTTATTGGACGTTTCTTGGCAACATTAGCAGAAAAAATCGAGGAATAAGATGCGCTATATTACAGTTGAAGAACTGAGCTTCCAGTATGATGCGGAGCCCGTTCTGGACAATATTCACTATCATTTGGATTCTGGGGAGTTTGTAACCCTGACTGGGGAAAATGGAGCGGCCAAGTCAACGCTTATCAAGGCTACCCTCGGAATTCTCAAGCCTAAGAAGGGAACTGTAACCATCTCTGAAACCAATAAAGATGGTAAAAAGCTTCGTATGGCCTATCTTCCCCAGCAAATTGCCAGCTTTAATGCAGGTTTTCCGAGCACGGTCTACGAGTTTGTGAAGTCTGGCCGTTATCCTCGTAAGGGGTGGTTTCGTCGTTTGACGAAGCACGACTTGGAACACGTTCAACGTGCCCTTGAGTCTGTAGGTATGTGGGAAAATCGTCACAAGCAAATTGGGCGTCTCTCAGGTGGCCAGAAGCAACGTGCTGTTATTGCTCGTATTTTTGCCTCAGATCCAGATATTTTTGTCTTGGATGAGCCAACGACGGGTATGGATGCAGGGACAGCTAATACTTTCTATGAACTCATGCACCACTCGGCTCACAAGCATGGCAAGTCGGTCTTGATGATTACCCACGACCCAGAGGAAGTCAAAGAGTATACAGACCGTAATATTCATCTGGTTCGTAATCAGAAATTGCCTTGGCGTTGTTTCAATGTTCATGAAAAGGATGGAGAGGAGCACAGACATGATTAGTGAATTATTAGCCTATGATTTTATGCAACGTGCTATTCTCGCCGTGATTGCTATCAGTATATTTTCTCCGATTTTGGGGCTCTTCTTAATTCTTCGTCGTCAGAGTCTGATGAGTGATACCTTGAGTCACGTGTCCCTAGCTGGGGTGGCTGTTGGGATTTTCTTGGGACAATCAACCACTTGGATGACCCTTGTGGTTGTGGTTATTGCCGCTTTGGTTTTGGAATATCTCAGGGTCAGTTACAAGCATTATATGGAGATTTCAACGGCTATCCTCATGTCAATGGGATTGGCAGTGGCTCTTATTCTTAGTAACAAGGCGGGTAGCAGTAGCATGAGTCTGGATAGCTATCTTTTTGGTTCTATCATCACCATTAGCTCTGAACAGGTCTATGCCCTCTTTGTTATTGCGGCTATTGTACTGGTCTTGACCTTACTCTTTATTCGTCCTATGTATCTTTTAACCTTTGACGAGGACACCGCTCATGTGGATGGCTTGCCAGTTCGTCTCATGTCTCTCCTCTTTAATATTGTGACAGGGATAGCGATTGCCCTGATGATTCCAGCAGCAGGGTCACTTTTGGTTTCCACTATCATGATTCTTCCAGCAGCTATTGGTATGAAAATAGGTCAAACCTTTAAATCTGTCATTTTCTGGGCTATTGGTATTGGTTTGGTTGGCATGCTCTCTGGTATTTTTATTTCCTATTATTGGGAAACACCAGCTAGTGCCACTATTACCCTTATCTTTATCGCCTTCTTTGGTCTGGTATCAATCTTTGAACCTCTCTTAAAAGCAGAATAGATAATAGAAGAAAAGGGCTTGAGAAATCAAGCTCTTTTTGTGATATACTAAAGTGGTTTTTGAGAGAAGTTAAAATAAGAATGGTAGCCTTCTAGGCAGAAATGATGATTATAATTCTCTAGTATCCACTATCATTTGTAATAGTAACAAAAAGGAGAAAACATGGAAATCTTTCTAACGAGTATATCGGGAATCCTAGTCATTTTGGGTATGATTTTAGTGGGATTCGTAATGGGTGAAAAAGGCTGGTTTGACGACAAGTCACGTGGTCTTATAGCTAAGCTAGTCACTCAAATTGCCCTTCCTTGTTATATGCTCTATACGATTACACAGCGTTTCACAGCGGCAGACCTACTTAAAATGTTGCCGGAATTGCGTTTTCCTACACTTTCTATGGTGATTTTACTCGGGATTGCGACAGCGGTGGCTAGAATTTTTGCAGTGAAAAAGGAGCGTCGTGGTCTCTTTATTTCCATGTTTTTTAATTCGAATACCATTTTTGTGGGGCTCCCTATCAATCAAGCCCTCTTTGGCGATGCTAGTATCCCCTATGTTCTTATCTATTATATGTGCAATACGACCTTTTTCTGGACCTTGGGGACCTACCTCATCCAACGTGATGGGGAAGGAGACGCTGAATTTGATTTAAGAACAAGTCTGAAAAAAATCTTCTCCCCCCCTCTAATGGGCTTCATGTTAGGCCTTATTATTGTTATCCTCCATATTAAATTACCAAGCTTTTTAGCCAGTGACTTGCAGTATTTAGGTAGTTTGACGACTCCTCTATCTATGATTTTCATCGGTTTGTCAGTATCCAATGCAGGTGTCAAGCAGTTGGTTCTTAAAAAGGACCAGTTACTGATTTTGCTGGGACGCTTTGTGGTTGCTCCTCTCTTGATGGCTACCATCGTATATTGGGCACCCCTCCCAACTTTGATGAAGCAAGTTTTTATCATCCAGTCGGCTATGCCTGTCATGACCAATGCTCCAGTCGTTGCTAAACTATATAGGGCTGATAGTGATTACGCTGCTGTCATGGTTACTGAGACTACCCTTGCTACCATGATTGTTATTCCAATTTTGATGGTTCTTATGGCTTAAAAAAAATCAAGTAACCCCGGTTTTTCTGAGTTTTTTTAAATTTGTAAAAAAATTCAAAAAAAGTTTACGAAAACGCTTTACAAATCATCAAAAGGTGCTATAATAATTGTATAAGTTATGCAAACGTTTGCATCAAACATAGGAGGAAATGAAATGAATAAGCTAAAAGAAAAATTTGGCTTTGAGTTCTGGCAAAAATTCGGTAAAGCCCTCATGGTTGTTATCGCGGTTATGCCAGCAGCAGGTCTCATGATTTCTATCGGTAAAACGATTGCCATGATTAATCCAAACATGGCACCACTCGTTATTACTGGTGGATTTCTTGAGCAGATTGGTTGGGGGGTTATCGGTAACCTTCACATCTTGTTCGCCCTTGCCATTGGTGGTAGCTGGGCTAAGGAACGTGCAGGCGGTGCCTTTGCGGCAGGTCTTGCCTTTATCTTGATTAACCGTTTGACTGGTTCAATCTTTGGTGTTACTTCAGATATTCTTGCTGATAAGGCTGCTACAGTCCACACCATTTTTGGTCAATCAATCAAGGTATCTGATTACTTTATCAGCGTTATGGAAGCTCCAGCCCTTAACATGGGTGTGTTCGTAGGTATCATCTCTGGTTTCATCGGAGCTACTGCCTTCAACAAATACTATAACTTCCGTAAATTGCCAGAAGCTTTGTCTTTCTTCAATGGTAAACGTTTCGTACCATTCGTAGTTATTCTTCGTTCAGCTATCGCAGCTATCGTTCTTGCTATCGTATGGCCAGTTATCCAATCAGGAATCAACGGCTTTGGTATGTGGATTGCCAACTCAAAAGAAACTGCTCCAATCTTGGCACCATTCTTGTTCGGTACTTTGGAACGTCTTCTCTTGCCATTTGGTCTCCACCACATGTTGACTATCCCAATTAACTATACTCAATTGGGTGGTACTTACCACGTATTGACTGGTGCCGCTAAAGGTACTGAAGTATTGGGTCAAGACCCACTCTGGCTTGCTTGGGTTACTGACCTTGCAAACCTTAAAGGTGCACACCCAGAACAATACAAACACCTTCTTGAATCCGTTACACCAGCCCGCTTTAAAGTTGGTCAAATGATTGGTTCATTTGGTATCTTGATGGGTATGGTGGTAGCTATCTACCGTAACGTTGATGATGATAAGAAACATCAGTACAAAGGTATGTTGACTGCAACTGCGCTTGCAACATTCTTGACAGGGGTAACAGAGCCTATCGAGTATATGTTCATGTTCGTAGCTACTCCACTTTACATTATTTACGCATTTGTACAAGGTGCTGCCTTTGCAATGGCTGATATCGTTCACCTTCGTGTTCACTCATTCGGTTCTATCGAATTCTTGACACGTACACCACTCGCTATTAACGCTGGTTTGGCGATGGATATCGTTAACTTCATTTGGGTAACTGTACTCTTTGGTGTTATCATGTTCTTCATCGCAAACTTCATGATTAAGAAATTTGATTATGCTACACCAGGACGTAACGGTAACTATGAACAAAACGATGATGCTCCTGCAGAATCTGCTGGATCAGCAGGTGCTGGAACAAGTTCAGCAAGTTCACAAGTTATCAACATTATCAACCTTCTTGGTGGACGTGCTAACATCGTCGATGTTGACGCATGTATGACTCGTCTCCGTGTTACTGTTAAAGACGCTGAAAAAGTCGGAACTGAAGAACAATGGAAAGCTGAAGGAGCTATGGGTCTTGTCATGAAAGGACAAGGGGTTCAAGCTATCTATGGTCCTAAAGCTGACGTATTGAAATCTGATATCCAAGACGTTCTTGATTCAGGTGAAGTTATTCCTGAAACACTTCCAAGTCAAATGACTGCTGTTCAAAAAGCAGAAGCTACCTTCAAAGGTGTGACTGATGAAGTGCATTCAGTCGCTGATGGTCAAGTTATCAACATCGAAGATGTTAAAGACCCAGTATTCTCACAAAAAATGATGGGTGACGGTTTCGCTGTAGAACCAGAAAACGGTAAAATCGTTTCACCAGTAGCTGGTAAAGTAACAAGTATCTTCCCAACTAAGCACGCTCTTGGTTTGGTAACAGACAATGGTCTTGAAGTTTTGGTTCACATCGGACTTGACACTGTTAGTCTTGAAGGTAAACCATTCGACGTTAAAGTTACTGAAGGTCAAACAGTTGCTGCAGGTGATCTCTTGGTTGAAGCAAACCTTGATGCTATCCGTGAAGCAGGTCGTGAAACATCTACAGTTGTTGTCTTTACAAATGCAGATGCAATCAAATCAGTTAAAGTAGAACATACAGGTAAATTGGCTGCTAACGCTCCAGTTGCAGAAGTAGAACTTTAATTTGCTAAACGATAAACAAGCAGACAGCCCTTGGGCTGTTTTGTTTGTAAATGACCCTATGTCATTTCTAGATGCAAGTCAGAAGAGGGATAAACTTATGAAATTTCTAACTTTAAATACCCACAGTTGGATGGAAGAAGATGCTGAAGGAAAATTCCAAACCTTAAAGGAACAGATCCTAAAGGCTAAGTATGATATTATTTGCTTCCAGGAAGTTAACCAAGAAATAGAGACTTCTGTTGTAGACACGGATGCTTACTATCATGCACTTCCATCAGCAACACCAATCCACCAAGATCACTTTGTCCGTCTTCTTGTGGAAAAGTTGGCTGAAGAAGGGCTTCAATACCATTGGACTTGGGCCTATAATCACATTGGTTATGATCACCTTAATGAAGGGGTTGCCGTCTTGTCACGTCAACCATTGACAGCGAGTGAAATCTTGGTTTCAGATGTTGATGATCCAACTGACTACCATACACGCCGTGTAGCAGTTGCTGAAACTACTGTAGATGGCCGAGAAGTTGCTGTTGCTAGTGTTCACCTTTCATGGTGGGACAAAGGTTTCCAAGAAGAGTGGGCACGTATTGAGGAACGTTTCAAAGCTATTGGGAAACCGCTCATCCTAGCAGGTGACTTTAATAACCCAGCAGGTCGCGAAGGGCATCAAGCCATCTTGGCTAGCTCGCTCAATCTTCAAGATAGTTTTGAAGTAGCTAAAGAAACAACTGGTAGCTATACAGTTGGACCAGGTATCGATGGCTGGAAGGGCAATGAAGAGCCTTTACGTATCGATTATGTCTTTGCAAGCCAAGATTGGACAGTAGAGCGCCTTAGTGTGATTTTTGACGGCAATAATCAACCTTTGGTAAGTGACCACTACGGTCTTGAAGCAGAATTAACATTTAAGTAGAACTGTATCCTATTATGACCTAATAAGGGTAAAAAACATTGTCAAAAGACAAATAAAAGAGTAAACTAGAAGCTATAATTGAATTTTTATAAGGAGAGACTAATGGCTCATATTACATTTGATTATTCAAAAGTTTTGGATAAATTTGTAGCACCACACGAAGTGGACAACCTTCAAGCACAAGTAACAGTAGCAGACGAAATGATTCGCAAAGGAACTGGCCCAGGGGCAGACTTCCTTGGATGGCGTGACCTTCCAGAAAACTACGATCGTGAAGAATTTGATCGTATCTTGAAAGCTGCTGAAAAAATCAAAGAAGAAAGCGATGTTTTGGTTGTTATCGGTATCGGTGGTTCTTACCTTGGTGCCAAAGCAGCCATTGACTTCTTGAATCATCACTTTGCTAACCTTCAAACAAAAGAAGAACGCAAAGCACCACAAATTGTTTACGCTGGTAACTCAATTTCATCAACTTATCTTGCAGACTTGCTTGAGTATGTTGAAGATAAAGACTTCTCAGTTAACGTTATCTCTAAATCAGGTACAACAACTGAACCAGCTATCGCTTTCCGTGTTTTCAAGGAACTCCTTGTTAAGAAATACGGTCAAGAAGAAGCAAACAAACGTATCTACGCAACAACTGACCGCCAAAAAGGTGCAGTTAAAGTTGAAGCAGATGCTAACGGTTGGGAAACTTTCGTTGTTCCAGATGACATCGGTGGACGTTTCTCAGTATTGACAGCTGTAGGTCTCTTGCCAATCGCAGCTTCAGGTGCTGATATCAAAGCACTTATGGAAGGTGCTAACGCTGCACGTAAAGAGTATTCTTCATCTAAAATCTCTGAAAACGAAGCTTACCAATACGCTGCACTTCGTAACATCCTTTACCGTAAAGGTTACACAACTGAAATCTTAGCTAACTACGAACCATCACTTCAATACTTCTCAGAATGGTGGAAACAATTGGCTGGTGAATCTGAAGGTAAAGACCAAAGAGGTATCTACCCAACATCAGCAAACTTCTCAACAGACTTGCACTCTCTTGGACAATTTATCCAAGAAGGTACACGTAACCTCTTTGAGACAGTTGTTCGTGTGGAAAAACCACGTAAGAACGTGATTATCCCTGAATTGGAAGAAGATCTTGATGGACTTGGTTACCTCCAAGGTAAAGATGTTGACTTTGTTAACAAAAAAGCAACAGACGGTGTTCTTCTTGCACACACAGATGGTGATGTGCCAAACATGTTCATCACTCTTCCTGAACAAGATGCCTTTACATTGGGTTACATCATCTACTTCTTTGAAATTGCTATCGCCCTTTCAGGTTACTTGAATGCTATCAACCCATTCGATCAACCAGGTGTAGAAGCATACAAGAAAAACATGTTCGCCCTTCTTGGTAAACCAGGATTTGAAGAACTTGGAGCAGAACTTAACGCTCGCTTGTAATTCTCAGATAAGATCAGCTTTGGCTGGTCTTTTTTTATCCATTTGTAAGCTAAAACTTTCCATTGATTATTTCTTGTAGGTTAATTTACGAATTTTTATTTTAAACGTTTTGGACTGGCTAGTTGGGCTTTGTGGCTCTTTAATTTAGAAATGATTGCTGTTATAATTAGTTCAAGCATAGGAGGATGGATCATGATTGGACCTGTTGAAATGGGTGCTTTGTTGAAAAAAATTCGTTTATCAAAGAATTTGACATTGAAAGAACTTGCTAGTGATTATTTATCAGTATCTTTCCTATCAAAATTTGAACGTGGAGAATCTGATATCTCATTATCTAGATTTTTTCTTTTGTTAGATAAATTGGATGTCAGTATTGAAGAGTTCTATGGTATTTTATCTCAAGATAATCCAACTCATACTGAAAAGTTATTAGAAAGTGCTAGTAAGGCTTATTATCAAAACGATAGTTTATTGTTACAGAAGTACGCTGGAGAAGAGCGTCATAAATTTGAGCTCACACAAGACAAATCATTTCTCTATAACAGTATTATGCTAGAATCTTTTTTGGTAAGTGTTTCAAATAAAGAAGTTGATGAAAATAAGGTAAGGGAATTAACAGACTATCTTTTTAGCATTGAACAATGGGGAAAAAGAGAGTTAATCATATTAGGAAATAGTATGTCGTTTATTTCCACCCAGACACTTAATGTTTTGACCAAGGAGATCGTGTATAGAACTAGCCTTTTTGGAAAGAGCGACTCAAATCAAAGAATTCGACTTAGTCTTCTTATTAATGCAGCTTATGAGTTTTTACGGCGTGATGAACTAGATTCTGCGAAATACTACTTAGATTTAGTCAATGATAGTGGAATTCCTGAGGTTTTATTATATGAAAGACATGAGTTGATATTTGTAATGGGAACCTACTTGATAAAGTCAGGTGAAGTTACTGAAGGGAGAAATCTAATTGAGGGGTGTTTAGAAACTCTTAGGACTTTAGGTGCGGAAAATTTATTGCTTACTAAGGAATCAGAGTATCAAGAGTTGCTAAATTCCACTATATGACAATTTTATAGAGTGAGTTAAAAAATAGAATAAACTAAGACCATAGTACGATATCACTATGGTTTTTAATTTTCAATGGATATATTGAGTTCCCATGTCTTCAATTTATCCAACTGACTAAATACCAAGGTGATTTAGATTGTGAGGAAATCTATGAGAACCTATATTCTTAAATACAAATATGAAAATTTAGTTCATATCTTACTGTTAGCCTTGAATGCTGCTATTTTCGTGAGTGCTTCGGTAACCTTGGCTTTAATGACTAATCAGCTGGTATCGAAGCGAATCCAATCCTTTTTAGCTTTATTAGGTTTAGAGATAGGGCTTTACGTTATTTATTTAGTTTTAAATTATATTATTGCTGTAAATCAAACAAAACTAATCCAGAAAATGACTTTGTCTATTCGTCAGTCTTATCTTAGTAAAATTATTCACCATTCTTTTAGTGAATTCAGAAAGAGTGATATTGGAGAGCATCTCTCAGTATTAAATAATGATATCCAATTGATTGAATCAAATGGCTTTACAAGTATTTATACCCTTTGTTCAACAGTATTCACTACTTTGTTTTCAATTATTGCCTTATTAAGTTATGATGTAAGGATTGTTCTGTTAGCCATTTTTTTAACTTTGTGTCTGACCTATCTTCCCAAACCATTTACCAATAAAATGCAGAAATCAATGGAGAAATTTTCCCAAGCGAATGAGGAGCTTGTTTCTGGAATAAGCGATCAGTTATATGGATATGCGGATGTTTATTACGCCAGTCGTAAACAGATATTTCTTAGACAAGTGAGGTCCATTGTTGAGAAATATATTGTACAAAAAATTATTTTTACAAAAAGAAATACTAGCACAGAGACGCTGATGGCTTTATTTTCAGTTGCCGCTCAGATGTTGATACTTCTTCTAACTGGCTTGTTAATTATTTTTGGGAATATTGCCGTAGGTACCATTGCTTCTGTGGGTCAGATATCAGGTAATATTTTTAACTCTCTATCCACCATTAATCAGCTGCAAGTGACAATTAAGTCTGTCGATCCTATCTTAAAAAAATTTCACGATTTTCCAGAGGGTCCAAAGACTTGCATAGCGACTATTCAGGATGTTCGCTTTGAGAATGTAAGTTATCATTTTGGAGATAAGGCTATTTTTGAGGGATTCACCCAAACCTTTAAAAAAGGAGGTAAGTATGCTATTACTGGATGCTCAGGTAGTGGGAAGTCAACCCTGCTTAATATATTCCTAGGTAATCTTAAAGATTACGAGGGAAAAATCTTGTTTGGAAAATTGGAGTCAAAAGAGATTGATGAGAACTCAATCGTGTCTGAATGTGCCTATATTGGGAGTCAAACTCATATCTATAATGATACCTTGAGGAACAATCTAACCCTTTGGAATGAAGCTATTACTGATACACAAATCAAGAAAGTTCTTGAAAGAGTTAATCTTTTATCTTTCTTAAACCGTATAGATGAGCAAGTAAGCGACGGTAGCTTTTCGGAGGGTCAAAAACAAAGAATAGGCCTGATAAGAGCGTTTTTAAAAGGAAGTTCTGTTGTGATTTTTGATGAAGCCACTGCAAATCTTGACCATAATAATGCTACTCGTATTGAGCACCTTTTATTAAGTGATCCTAATATCACTTATATCACGGTTACCCACCATCTTATAAAGGAAAATGAACCATATTTTGATAAGATTATTCGTTTGGGAGAGGGGACTGAGTAAATGTTTCATATGATAAATGCTTAGGATTTATTTCAATTTTACTAACGGCAGTCAAAGTGCTATAATGTAAGGGATTGTGAATTTAGCAAGCTTTGCTATTTTCAAAAAAGAAAAAACAAATCAGAGATACAAATCTCTTAGAAGAGGTGAATCCCATGGGACGTAAATGGGCTAATATCGTTGCTAAGAAAACTGCTAAAGATGGTGCAAACTCTAAGGTTTACGCTAAGTTTGGTGTCGAAATTTATGTGGCTGCTAAACAAGGTGAACCAGATCCAGAATCAAACTCAGCTTTGAAATTCGTTTTGGAGCGTGCTAAACAAGCGCAAGTGCCAAAACACGTTATTGATAAGGCCATTGATAAGGCTAAAGGTAACACTGATGAAACTTTCGTTGAAGGACGTTATGAAGGCTTTGGACCAAATGGTTCTATGATTATCGTAGATACTTTGACTTCAAACGTTAACCGTACAGCTGCTAACGTACGTACTGCCTTTGGTAAAAACGGTGGTAACATGGGTGCTTCAGGTTCTGTTTCATACATGTTTGATAAAAAAGGTGTTATCGTATTTGCAGGTGAAGATGCAGATGCTATCTTTGAACAATTGCTTGAAGCAGATGTAGAAGTTGAAGATGTAGAAGCAGAAGATGGTACTATCACTGTTTATACTGAGCCAACAGATCTTCACAAAGCTTTGGAAGCTCTCCGTGCTAACGGACAAGAAGAGTTCCAAGTGACTGAACTTGAAATGATTCCACAAACTGAGGTTACTCTTGAAGGTGAAGACCTTGAAGTTTTCGAAGGACTTATTGATGCGCTTGAAGCAGACGATGATGTTCAAAAGGTATATCACAACGTAGCAGATATGTAATCTCATTCAACACTTTCCATCGTAAGGAAAGTGTTTTTATGTGGTCTGTCTAAGGATTTGTCTTGCTTGTCCTGACTTAATCTGATATAGTAGTAGCCAAGTGAATTATTGGAGGAATACGAAATATGAATATGATGCTAGTTTTGGCCATTTATGTGGTCGCAATTGTTGCTTATGTGGCTTTCAGCCGTCGTCGCCAAGCAAAGGCACAGGAAGATCGTTTTGCAGGTCTTGCTAAGGGTGCTGAGGTTGAAACAATCGGTGGTTTGATTGCTATTGTCGATGAGATTGACAAAGAAAATAATCGTATTGTTTTGGATGCAGAAGGTGTTTTCTTGACCTTTGATTTGAGTCGTTCAATCATGAAAGTAATCACACCAGCACCAACTACAGAAACAGCAGAAACAACTAAAAAGACAATTATCGAAGAAGATTCAGCAATTGAGTCTGCTGATGAAAACTAAGATGTGTATTTGAGACTAGGTTAAATCCTGGTCTTTTTGCGTTTTCTAATCTTATCGGTATTAAAAGCTGTTCAGAACCCCTGAAAATGTGGTAAAATAAAGGGTAAACTATATTTAGAGGATATTCCATGTTTAAATTTAGAAAAAAATCTCATCAAGAGGTTCTAGACAATATTCCCAACCATATCGGTATTATTATGGATGGAAATGGCCGTTGGGCTAAAAAACGTCTACAACCACGTGTGATGGGGCATAAGGCTGGGATGGACGCCTTGCAAAAGGTAACTATCGAAGCGTCACAACTTGGAGTTAAGGTATTGACAGTATATGCCTTCTCAACTGAAAACTGGTCACGCCCACAAGATGAAGTGAAATTCATCATGAATTTGCCAGTTGAATTTTTTAACAAGTATGTACCAGAATTAGACAAAAACAATGTTCGTATTTTGACAATCGGAGATAACAGTCGTCTGCCTAAGGAAACCTTAGATGCTCTTGAAAAGGCAGTTGAGCAGACAAAACATAATTCCGGTTTGGTTCTCAACTTTGCACTGAACTATGGTGGTCGTGCGGAGATTGTATCTGCAGTTCAAGCGATTGCTAAAGAGGTTGAAGCAGGCAAACTCAGTCCTGAAGCTATTGATGAAGATCTCATTGCTAAGCATTTGATGACAGATAAATTGCCTTACCTCTACCGTGATCCAGATTTGATTATCCGTACGAGTGGCGAGCTTCGTCTAAGTAACTTCTTGCCTTGGCAATCTGCCTATAGTGAGTTTTACTTCACAGATGTTTTCTGGCCAGACTTTGATCATCAAGGGCTACGTCAAGCCATCTCTGACTACAATAAACGTCACCGTCGCTTCGGTGGTGTCTAGAAAGGACCTCTCATGCAAGAACGTTTAATTGGTGGGGGTGTGGCAGCAGCCATTTTCCTCCCATTGCTCTTTATCGGTGGTCTTCCTTTCCAACTTTTGGTTGGAGCCATGGCCATGGTTGCAGTGTCTGAGATGCTTCGCATGAAGCACTTGGAGATTTTCTCTATCGAGGGTATTTTATCAATGGTGGCAGCCTTTATCTTGGCTGTGCCGATTGATCAGTATTTTATCAGTCTTCCAACAAATGCTAGTGTGACAGGTTTCGCTGTTATTTCATTTTTGATTCTAGCTGGGACTGTCCTTAATAGCGACCACTATTCTTTTGATGATGCAGCTTATCCAATCGCATCTGCCTTTTATGTTGGTTTTGGTTTCCAAAATCTCATTGCGGCACGTTTGGATAGTTGGGAAAAAGTTCTCTTTGCCCTTTTTATTGTTTGGGCAACAGATATTGGAGCTTACCTTTTTGGTCGTCAATTTGGTCAGAATAAGCTATTGCCAAAAGTATCACCAAATAAGACTATTGAGGGTAGTGTCGGTGGTATCTTATCCGCAATCATTGTGGCTCTTATCTTTGGTTTGATTAACCACGGCGTTTATGCCCCTCATAACTTCTTCTGGTTGCTTATCTGTACGATTCTCTTTAGTATCTTTGGTCAATTTGGTGATTTGGTTGAATCAGCTATTAAACGTCACTTTGGCGTTAAAGACTCAGGCAATCTCATTCCTGGACACGGTGGTGTTTTGGACCGTTGCGATAGCTGGATCTTCGTTTTCCCAATCATGCACTTCCTAGGACTTTTTTAAGAGTGGAGGTGTCTAGATGAAAGCTATTATTACCTTTTTACTGATTTTCTGTGTGATTGTCGTCTTCCATGAGTTTGGTCATTTCTTTTTCGCCAAACGCTCAGGAATTTTGGTTCGTGAATTTGCCATTGGTATGGGACCGAAAATTTTTGCACATACAGGTAAGGATGGTACCGTTTATACTATCCGTATCCTCCCTTTGGGTGGTTATGTCCGTATGGCTGGTTGGGGTGAAGATACAACTGAGATTAAAACAGGTAGCCCTGCCAGTCTAACGATTGGATCAGATGGTAAGGTAAGACGTATCAACCTTTCGGATCGCCAGGTTGACCAGACGGCTTTGCCTATGAACGTCACTGCCTATGATTTGGAAGATAAGTTAACCATTACAGGTCTAGTCCTAGATGAGACCAAGACCTATGAGGTTGATCATGATGCCACTATCGTTGAGGAGGATGGTACAGAACTTCGTATCGCTCCTAAGGATGTCCAATATCAAAATGCAAGCATTTGGGGACGTTTAATTACCAACTTTGCTGGTCCTATGAATAACTTCATTCTTGGGGTGCTTGTCTTTATTATCTTAGCCTTTGTTCAAGGTGGTGTTCAAGATATATCGACCAACCGTATCCAGGTAGCCGATGGAGGCGCTGCTCAGGTGGCAGGATTGAAAAATGGTGATGCCATCGAGGCTATCAATAAGGACAAGGTTACTGATTGGGACAGCTTGAAGGAAGCATTGACAGAGAATACCCAAAAATTCTCCAAAGGTGACAGCCTTTCTGTGACAGTTAAGAGAAGTAACGGTCAGGAAGAAACAATCTCTGTTAAACCTCAGGAGAACCAAGGTAGCTATTTTTTGGGTGTTTCTCCTGCTTTAAAAACAAGTCTTAAAGATAAGATTTTTGGTGGTTTCCAAATGGCTTGGGAGGGGGCCTTCAAAATTCTCGTGGCACTCAAGGGGCTTATCACCAACTTTAGTTTGAATAAACTTGGTGGACCAGTTGCCATGTTCCAGATGTCTGCCCAGGCTTCAGAAAGTGGCTTGATTTCCATTCTTAACCTTATGGGGATGCTCTCAATTAACTTGGGAATTTTCAATCTTATCCCAATTCCAGCCCTTGACGGTGGAAAAATTGTTATGAATATTATTGAAGCCATTCGTCGTAAACCACTTAATCAAGAAATTGAAAGCTATATTACACTTGCAGGTGTTGCTATCATGGTTGTTCTTATGATTGCAGTCACTTGGAATGATATTATGCGTGCTTTCTTTTAATTAGAAACAAAGAAACGAAAGGAAGTCTAAGGGACTTGACCCAAGGGCCAGCCTCCTTAGTATGTAAATGATGAAACAAAGTAAAATGTTGATTCCAACACTTCGTGAAATGCCAAGTGATGCTCAAGTTATCAGTCATGCCCTTATGGTACGTGCGGGTTACGTGCGTCAGGTTTCTGCTGGTATTTATGCTTATATGCCATTGGCAAATCGTGCTATCGAGAAATTCAAAACTATCATGCGTGAGGAATTTGAAAAAATCGGTGCGGTTGAAATGTTGGCGCCAGCGCTTTTGACAGCAGATTTGTGGCGTGAGTCAGGCCGTTATGAAACTTACGGTGAAGACCTCTATAAATTGAAAAACCGTGATAAATCTGACTTTATCCTCGGTCCAACTCACGAAGAAACGTTTACAGCCTTGGTTCGTGATGCAGTTAAATCATACAAACAGTTACCACTTAATCTCTACCAAATCCAATCAAAATACCGTGATGAAAAACGTCCTCGTAACGGTCTTCTTCGTACACGTGAATTTATCATGAAGGATGCTTATAGTTTCCACCAAAACTATGAAGATTTGGATGTAACCTATGAAGACTACCGTAAAGCTTACGAGGCTATCTTTACACGTGCTGGCCTTGAATTTAAAGGAATCATCGGTGATGGTGGTGCCATGGGTGGTAAGGATTCTCAAGAATTTATGGCGGTCACTCCTGAGCGTACAGATCTCAACCGTTGGGTAGTTCTTGACAAGTCAATTGCTTCATTGGATGAGATTCCAGAAGATGTCATGGAAGAAATCAAGAAAGAATTGACATCATGGTTGGTATCTGGTGAAGATACAATTGCCTACTCTACAGAGTCAAGCTATGCAGCTAACCTTGAGATGGCAACAAACGCCTACACACCAGCGACTAAGGTTGTGACTCAAGAAGAAGTGGCTCGTGTTGAAACACCAGATTGCAAGTCAATTGATGAAGTCGCTGCTTTCTTGAATGTTCCAGAAGAACAAACCATCAAGACTTTACTTTTCATCGCTGATGATGAACCAGTAGTGGCTCTTCTCGTCGGTAATGATCAGGTTAACGATGTGAAGTTGAAAAACTACCTTGCTGCTGATTTCCTCGAACCAGCTACGGAAGATGAAGCACGTCAAGTCTTTGGTGCTAACTTCGGTTCCCTTGGTCCAGTTAACCTTCCTGAAAATGTTCGCATCGTTGCGGACCGTAAGGTTCAAGATGTGGCTAATGCGGTTGTTGGAGCTAACGAAGATGGTTACCACTTGACAGGAGTTAACCCAGAGCGTGACTTCAAGGCAGAATACGTGGATATTCGTGAAGTTAAAGAGGGTGAAATTTCTCCAGACGGTCAAGGTGTCCTTCAGTTTGCGCGTGGTATCGAGATTGGTCATATCTTTAAACTTGGGACACGTTACTCTGAAAGTATGGGTGCTAACGTTCTTGATGAAAATGGCCGTGCTGTTCCAATTATCATGGGATGTTACGGTATCGGTGTTAGCCGTATCTTGTCAGCTGTGATTGAACAACATGCACGTCTCTTTGTTAACAAGACACCAAAAGGTCAATACCGCTATGCATGGGGAATTAACTTCCCTAAAGAATTGGCTCCATATGATGTTCACTTGATCACAGTTAACACTAAGGATGAAGAAGCCAATGCTTTGACAGAACGTTTGGAAGCAGCTCTTATGGCTGAAGGTTATGATGTCTTGACAGATGATCGTAATGAGCGTGTCGGTTCTAAATTCTCTGATAGTGACCTCATTGGACTTCCAATCCGTGTGACAGTTGGTAAAAAAGCTAGCGAAGGTGTTGTCGAAGTTAAAATCAAGGCAACTGGTGATACTATTGAAGTTAATGCCGATAACTTGATTGAAACACTTGCTATCTTAACAACAGACCAAGATGCTTAAGATTAAAAAATCTTTTCTTGCTGGAGCAGGAAGAGATTTTTCTTTTGCAGTGACAATGATAAATTGAGAGAAAAGGGAGTAAATTCCAATTTGACAGAATTGTCTAAATAGTGTAAACTTAAAACTATCATAACTACGGAGGCATCACATGCTTAATAAAGCGACCCATTTGGGAAATCTTAAAGCTTTTTATTACTTTAGTTTCTTTAGATAGGACGTTTGTGTTTCAGGATACAAGCGTCAGTCAGTTTGTATCTATGAAGCTAAAGCATTTTGTGATGGATTAGCCGATTAGATGAATAGGTCTAACCGGTGACATAAGCTAGCCTGTGCTAGTCAAGATGCATAAAACCAGTTGGGCCTGTCCTAACTGGTTTTTTTCATACCGTGGTCTATTTTTAATTTTCTTTTGACCCTATCGTCTCGGAAAAAGCATAAAAGAAAATTGGAAATAGATAGAATAAAAAATAGAGGTATACAAGATGAAGAAATTCTTGGTCAGTATGATGGCTGTTATCACAGCTGTCCTCTTGGCAGCATGTTCCAATGCTTCTAATAAAGATTTGGTTCACGTCGGTGTGCTCCAATATGTGGAACATCCTTCCTTGTCAGCGACACGTAAAGGGTTCATTGAAGAACTCAAAGAGGAAGGTTATGTTGACGGTAAGAACATCAAAATTGATTATCAGAATGCACAAGGGGATCAGTCTAACTTGCAGACGATTTCTCAGTCGCTTATTGAAGATAATGATGTCATGTTGGCTATCGCAACCCCAGCAGCTCAGTCTTTGAGTAGTTTGACAAAGGACAAGCCAATTCTCTTTACAGCTGTCACAGATCCTGTCTCAGCTAAATTGGTTAAGTCTATGGACAATGTTGGAGGAAATGTGACAGGGACAAGTGACATGTCACCTATCAACAAACAGGTTGAGTTGTTGAAAAAGGTCCTTCCAAATACTAAAAAAGTTGGGATTATGTACACGACCAGCGAGCGTAACTCAGAAGTTCAGGTTGAAGAAGCCAAGAAATACTTCAAGGAAGCTGGTATTGAAACGGTTATTAAGGGAATTTCATCAACCAACGATATCCAAGATACAGCCAAGAGCTTGATGAGTCAGACCCAAGTCATCTTCATCCCAACTGACAATACTATTGTTAGTGCTATTAATACCTTGGTAGATCTTTCTAAAGAGACTAAGGTTCCAGTTGTTGGTAGTGACGCTGGTAGTGTAGAAAAAGGTGTCCTATTCACTTATGGAACTAACTATGAAGCGCTTGGTCGTCAAACAGGTAAGTTGGCAGGTCGTGTTCTGCGAGGTGAGAAGGTCAAGGATGTCGATGCAGAGTATCCTAAAACACTAAATGTTGTGGTTAACCATGACATGGCTAAAGAACTTGGTATTGATGTTTCTAGCATTAGTGACGAGGAATCTAAGGCATCAACACAAGATGACAAACCAATTGCTAAAAAAGATAAAGGTGTCATTAAGCTTAAGGTTAATAAGTCATCTAAAAATGGTTTTTCAAATGTCGTTCTGACAGCCATTTCTCAGGGGCTTCTCTGGGCGATTATGGCTATTGGGGTCTTCATTACCTTCCGTATTTTGGACCTTGCTGATTTGACAGCTGAGGGGGCCTTCCCACTTGGTGCTGCAACGACAACTATCATGATTATCCGTGGTATCAACCCAATCTTTGCAACTCTAGGTGGTTTTGTAGCTGGTATGTTTGCAGGAGCTGTTTCTGGCTTTATGCATACCAAAATGAAAATACCGGCTCTCTTAACGGGGATCATCACTTTAACCGGTCTCTATTCGGTTAACCTTTTGGTTCTTGGTAGTGCCAATGTCTCTCTTTCAGGACATAATACGCTGGTAACTATGGTGATGGGGCTTGGTTTGTCTAAGCTGAATGGTGTAATCCTATTAGGACTTATCTTTGTGAGTCTTGTGGTACTCATGCTAGTTGTCCTCCTTAATACGCAGGTTGGTCTGGCCCTTCGTGCGACAGGTGATAACCTTGCCATGGGTGAAGCCAATGGTATCAAGGTTGACCGCATGAAGATACTTGGCTACATGATTTCTAATGGTTTGATTGCCCTATCAGGTGCCCTCCTAGCTCAAAACAATGGCTATGCGGATATGAATATGGGTACTGGTACAATCGTAAATGGCTTGGCTGCAATCATCTTAGCCGAAGTTATCGTCAAGTATCTACCACTTGGCAAACGCCTCTGGTCAATTGTCGTAGGTGCTGTTCTCTACCGTTTGGTCTTGGTTATTATCCTTGCCATGAACGTTGATGCTCAAATGTTGAAATTGGCTTCAGCCATCTTGCTTGCTATCATCCTTTATGTGCCAGAAGTACGACAAAAATTGAAAATTAGACCTAACAAATCCTTGACTCTAGGAGGTGACAAGTAATGGCTTTACTTAGTTTACAACAGATTCATAAAACCTTTGAAAAAGGCACGGTCAATGAAAATCACGTCCTTCGTGGTTTGGATCTCGACATTGAGCAGGGAGATTTTATCTCTGTCATCGGGGGAAATGGTGCTGGTAAATCAACCTTGATGAATTCAATTGCAGGTGTTCTTAGCATTGATGAGGGGGATATCTTGTTAGAGGGGCAATCTATTAAGAAAGCATCTGTAGATGAGCGCTCTAAAGACATTAGCCGTGTTTTCCAAGATCCTCGAATGGGGACAGCGACAAACCTTTCTATCGAAGAAAATATGGCGATTGCTTATCGTCGTGGTAAGAAACGTAGCTTTTTTAAAAAGTCTATCACTGAAAGCGAACGTCAAGTCTTCAAGGAAGCCTTGGTAGATCTTGGTCTTGGTCTTGAGAATCGTATGAAGACCGATGCTAATTTCTTGTCAGGTGGACAACGTCAGGCCTTGACACTTGCTATGGCAACCTTGGTTCGTCCAAAAATCTTGCTTTTGGATGAACATACAGCAGCATTAGATCCTAAGACAAGTGACATGGTCATGAATTTGACACGTAAGATTGTTGAAGAACAAGAATTGACAACTCTTATGATTACCCATAATATGGAACATGCTATCGAATATGGGAACCGTCTGGTCATGCTCTATCATGGTAAAATCGTCGTCGATGTGCGAGGTGAGGAAAAGAAAAATCTCACTGTTGCAGAACTTATGGATCTCTTCCACAAAAATAGTGGACAAGTCCTCAATGACGATGCCTTGGTACTCGGTTAATAAGCAAAAAGAAACTATCCAAAGTTCAGATTTTGGGTAGTTTTTTCTTGACTATTTTTGACCAAGTGCTAAAATAAATATATAGATTAGCACTCTTGGTTAATGAGTGCTAAAAATAACGTTTCACACGTTACTAATAACAAATAACATTTGGAGGTAATTGGTATGGCATTGAAACCATTGGGCGATCGTATCGTTGTCCGTTTTGAAGAAACAGAAGAAAAAACAGCTAGTGGCTTTGTATTGGCAGGAGCTAGTCATGAAGCTACAAAGACTGCTGAGGTTTTGGCAGTAGGTGAAGGAATCCGTACTCTTACTGGTGAATTGATTGCACCTAGTGTTGCAGCAGGCGATAAAGTCCTTGTTGAAAATGGTGCAGGTGTCAATGTTAAAGACGGAGATGATTCCGTTTCAATTATCCGTGAAGCAGATATTTTAGCGGTCCTAGCTTAGGTCAATGCTAATTAGATATAAACTAAGATAAAGAAGGAGTAACTATGGCAAAAGATATTAAATTTTCATCAGATGCACGCGCAGCAATGGTTCGTGGTGTTGATACTTTAGCTGATACAGTTAAGGTAACGCTTGGCCCTAAAGGTCGTAACGTGGTTTTGGAAAAAGCTTTTGGCTCACCTCTTATCACTAATGATGGTGTGACAATTGCTAAAGAAATCGAACTCGAAGATCACTTTGAAAATATGGGTGCCAAGCTCGTCAGCGAAGTGGCTTCAAAAACGAATGATATTGCCGGTGACGGAACAACTACAGCGACTGTTTTGACGCAAGCTATTGTTCGTGAGGGACTAAAAAATGTAACAGCTGGTGCCAATCCAATCGGTATCCGTCGTGGGATTGAAGCAGCTGTAGCTACAGCCGTGGAAGAGCTTAAAGCCATTGCTCAACCAGTTGCTAATAAAGAAGCCATTGCCCAAGTCGCAGCGGTTTCATCACGCTCTGAAAAAGTTGGTGAATACATTTCAGAAGCTATGGAACGTGTTGGTAATGACGGTGTTATCACTATTGAAGAGTCTCGTGGTATGGAGACAGAACTCGAAGTGGTTGAAGGTATGCAGTTTGACCGTGGTTATCTTTCTCAGTACATGGTTACTGATAATGAAAAAATGGTCGCTGACCTTGAAAATCCATTTATCCTTGTGACTGACAAGAAAATTTCAAATATTCAAGATGTCCTCCCACTCTTGGAAGAAGTGCTTAAGACAAGTCGTCCACTTTTGATTATTGCTGATGACGTGGATGGTGAAGCGCTTCCAACACTTGTTCTTAACAAGATTCGTGGAACTTTCAATGTCGTTGCTGTTAAGGCGCCTGGCTTTGGTGACCGTCGTAAAGCGATGCTGGAAGACATTGCTGTATTGACTGGAGCAACTGTTATTACTGAGGATCTTGGTCTTGAACTTAAGGATGCAACTATGGCAGCACTTGGTCAGGCTTCGAAAGTAACTGTGGATAAGGATAGCACAGTTATCGTTGAAGGAGCAGGAAGCGTAGAAGCCATTGCTAACCGTGTTAACCTCATTAAATCTCAATTGGAAACAACAACATCTGAGTTTGATCGTGAAAAACTTCAAGAACGTTTGGCTAAATTGTCGGGCGGGGTTGCAGTCGTTAAGGTTGGTGCAGCCACTGAAACAGCCCTTAAAGAAATGAAACTTCGTATCGAAGATGCCCTTAACGCTACTCGTGCCGCTGTTGAAGAAGGTATCGTAGCAGGTGGAGGTACAGCTCTTGTTAACGTCATTGCTAAGGTTGCTGAACTTGATCTTGAAGGTGACGACGCTACAGGACGTAACATTGTTCTTCGTGCTTTGGAAGAGCCAGTTCGCCAAATTGCCTATAATGCTGGTTATGAAGGTTCCGTTATCATCGATAAATTGAAGAATAGCCCAGTTGGTACAGGATTTAACGCTGCCAATGGTGAATGGGTAGATATGGTTGAAGCAGGAATCATTGACCCAGTTAAGGTAACGCGTTCTGCCCTTCAAAATGCCGCTTCAGTAGCAAGTCTTATCTTGACAACCGAAGCAGTCGTTGCCAACAAACCTGAACCAGAGGCTCCAGCAGCGCCAGCTATGGATCCAGGAATGATGGGTTACTAAGAGTTTAAAAAGCAAAAGAAAAAACCTAGGAAAAGTAGAGAAACTTTTTCTGGGTTTTCTTTTTTTCAATTATTTGTTGTTAATTACTGAAAAGGGTTAAATGTACCAGAACTTCCTTGTTGACCTGCCATTTGCATCATCATTTGTTGCTGTCTAATGCGCTCTGCTTCCTTATTCGTATTGATAGAAATAACAAGAAAGATAACCCAACCGATGAATGTCCATCCTAGAAGAAAGGATAGGATAAAGATTGGCCATTTTTTATCGGTTTTATTTAGAAGAGCTGGTAATATTTGAAGTACTACCAAGGGTAAAGAAATGATGATGGAGAGAAAAGCCGTGAGCAAGCCGCCACTAAGCTCATCACTGGCAATTCCAAAGAGTATCATTGCAAGAGCCCAGAGGATAACTGGGATAGAAGCGATGGCTATCATGATGAGGTTTGTTTGAGACTTACTTTCGTGTTGCGTCCAAGTCTCGTTAAAGTTATGATTTGGATGTTGGAAGGTAGCATTAGTCTGACTTGACGCGGGGCTAGTATTTGGTAAATCCTGTAGTTCCTCTAAGTTGGTATCAGCTAGTGGTTCTTCAGCAACATCATAATTGTCAACATCATTTTCGGCAGTTTCTACAGTCTCTTTTTGTGGGACAGGTTTTGTTATTTCGACAGTTGGTTTGGGAGTTTCTCGGACAAACTCGCCTTTCTGAGCTGCTTCAGCCATTTCTTGAATACTTGGATTACGACCATTAACTGCTTGGAAAAAATCAATCCAATCTTGTTGTTTCATGTGTATAACCTCCAGATAACTTGATTATAAAAATGTTGATAATTACAATTATAGCAATAGTGTAAGGGGACGGCAATGGGAATCGAATAAGAGTGTTTGCTTTATTTCCTTATAATCTTCTTATCACTGAAGATGGGAAAGAGAAAGAAATAGGTTAGGATATAGACCACTAGAGGATATATCAGTGGATTATAGTCCCAGGCTCCTTGCCAATCTAGGTGTAAGAGCCTAACGCTAGCGCGTGTTAGACCGGCACTCCAACCTTTAAGTCCAAATGGTCTTAGGATTAAACTGAGTGGTGTTGGAAGATGCAAAAAATAGACTCCATAAATTGCTACAAAAACTAAAAGATATAATCTAAAAAAACGCTGGTGGTAGGCCCACAAGCGTGTGAAATAGTTTTTCATTAGCCAATAACTGCAAAGAGTTTTTGAGCGTTTGATTGGCGAGTAGCATCCATGATAAGGAACCAGTCGACGATAGTCCAGATACCACAGCCACCGCATGTCAATAGTTTACCAACACCTAAGCCAACGTGTCCTAAGATAAAACGGTCAATTCCAAGAGAACCACCGAAAAGTGAGATAATAAGCATCATTGTAGGATCTTGGAAGCTGATTGAGTAAAGCATTGAAAGCTGTTGTTCAGGAAGTGCCTCAAGACGTTGGCGGATGTACTGAACTTGTTCTGTTGGGAAATACTTGGCATTGATAGCTAACCATTGATCTGCTGGATTCATAATTAAATACTCCTCTAATTTATATGATATGTAAAGCTTAACATAATGTCCAGGGAGATTCAAGGTGGTCAAGGCTTTTGAGGTCAATAAAAGCAACTTATTTGCAAGCTTCCACTGTGTCATAACTAGAGGATCATTAGGATAATCCTTTCGCACTATGCTTGAGAATGAGCCTACTTCTATTATTTGTGATTTCTCAACCCTTGTTCAAAACTGTCTGAATTCGCCTTAACAGTGATTTTTTCGAGTGTTAAGGGATGGGTGAAACTAAGAGTGTGGGCGTGGAGCATGAGTCGAGATGCGGTTCGGTGGCTATAAAGAGGATCCCCCAGAATGGCATGCCCATGATGGGCTAGATGAACACGAATTTGGTGGGTCCGGCCGGTTTTTAGTTGGCAGTTGACCAGACTAGCTCCTTTGAAGACTTTGAGGCGCGTGATAGTTGTATAGGCAACCTGACCTTTTCTAGGATCAACCACCCGTTTTCTACGGTCATGGCGGTCGCGTCCGATCTTGTCTTTGTACACAGTCTCCTTGGTCTGAAATTTACCTTCAGCCAAAGCCCAGTATTGACGCTGAATCTTCTTATCTTCCAAGAGTCTATTGAGAATTGGCAGGATAAACGGATTTTTTGCGAAGAGTACAGCCCCACTAGTTTCCATGTCTAGTCGATGAACGACGTAACAGGTTTGCCCACAATAGGCCGAAACATGGTTAAGTAGAGCAATTTCTGTGGGTTCATTACCATGTGTTTTCATTCCTTCAGGTTTATTGACCACGATGAGATGCTGATCCTCATAGAGAGGCTCAACCAGACTGGCATTTCCCATAGGGATAATTTTTTCAGGGTAGTCCTCTGTATCAAAGGTCAGGCTAATCTTATCACCTTTTTCAACAGGACTCTGCCAATTAATAGTCTCTCCATTGATGAGGATGTGCTTTTTCGTACGTAGGAAATGACGAATCTTACGAGGAATGAGGAGCTTAGTTTCTAGTAAGTCTTTGACAGTTGTTGCAGGATGGGGATTGATAATTTCTACGTGTAAAGTCATGGTTTCATTATATCATGAACGTTTAAAAGAGGACAGAATCTGTAAAAACTTGGTATAATAAGGTTATGACATTTTTTGATAATCTAAAAAACAAACTTTTTAAAGAAGAAACTAGCGGAAAGGGTAAGGAATCCCAGTCTGCTAGTAAATCGAAGGATTTACAAGATAAGATAAAGGGATTGTTCGCTAAGAAACCTGATGAGGTTGAACAAGCCGTTGAAGACTTGGATATGTCTCAGGAAAGTCAAGAGACGTCACGTTATCAACGTTCTAAGCAAAAGAAACCTATTGATACCACCAAACCCTTAGGTAAGGTTCAGGCGTTCTTGAGCAAGTTTACGCTTTCGCCAAGAAATCCTATTCGCCGTTTCTGGCGTCGCTATCATATTGGGAAAATTCTCTTTATCATGCTAGCTGTGCTGGTTTTGACAGTAGGTTCCTACCTTTTCTATATTGCCAAGACGACCAATGTTTCAGATCTTCAAGATGCCTTGAAAGCAACTACGGTTATCTATGACAAAGAAGGCAATCAAGCTGGTTCTTTGTCAGGGCAAAAAGGGACTTATGTGGAGCTGGATGCCATTAGTGATAGCCTAGAGAACGCTGTCATAGCAACTGAGGACCGTACCTTCTATAAAAATAGCGGGGTTAACGTCAAGCGATTCCTCCTGGCTATTGTGTCCATGGGGCGCTTTGGTGGTGGTTCAACCATTACCCAACAGTTGGCTAAAAATGCCTTCTTGACTCAAGAACAGACTGTTACTCGTAAGGCCAAGGAATTCTTCCTCTCTTTGGAATTAACCAAGAAATACAGCAAGCAAGAAATCCTTACTATGTACCTCAATAATGCCTATTTCGGAAATGGGGTTTGGGGTGTTGAAGACGCCAGTCAAAAATACTTCGGGACAAGTGCTGCCAATCTAACTGTTGATGAAGCAGCGACCCTCGCGGGTATGCTTAAGGGACCTGAAATTTATAACCCAATCGATAATATCCAAAATGCGACTAACCGTCGAAACACTGTCCTCGCCAACATGGTTGATGACAAGAAGTTGAGTCAGGCAGATGCCGACAGTGCGGCTGGAGTTGATATGGCTAGTCGTCTGGATGATACCTATCAAGGGACTGGCGATGACTACAAGTATCCGTCTTACTTTGATGCCGTCATTGAAGAAGCTACGAAAACTTATGGTTTGAGTGAGGATGAAATCGTAAAAAATGGCTACAAAATCTACACAGAGATGGATGCCAACTCACAAGCTAATATGCAACAGACCTATGAAAATACCTATCTCTTCCCAACGTCAGAAAGTGATGGTAGTACAGCTCAGTCAGCTAGTGTGGCACTTGATCCAACAACTGGAGCGGTCCGTGGTCTAGTAGGTCGTGTAGGTGGTACTAGTGATACAACCTTCCGTAACTTTAACTATGCGACTCAAGGAAAGCGTAGTCCTGGATCGACCATCAAACCTTTAGTGGTCTATGCTCCGGCCTTGGCTTCAGGATGGAGCATCAATAAGGACCTTCCTAATAAACCAATCGACTATAACGGCTATACTCCAACCAACTACGGTGGTGTTGAGACAGAGGATGTGCCTATGTATCAAGCTTTGGCTAACTCCTACAATATCCCAGCAGTTTACCTCTTTAATCAAATCGGTATTCAAAAGGGGATTAGTTACGGTCAAAAATTTGGTCTTAACTTTGACAATGTTCCGGAAGAACTTGGAATTTCACTTGGTGGTGGTGTGACAGCCAGTCCTCTTCAAATGGCTCAGGCTTATGCGACCTTTGCTAATGGTGGTGAGATGAATACAGCTTATTTCATCACTAAAATTGAAAATGCCAGTGGAGACATTATTGCTACCCATAGTAAGAAGTCTAAACGTGTTGTCAGCCAGTCAGTAGCTAACCAGATGACCAGCATGATGCTTGGTACCTTCTCAAATGGTTCCGCTGTGAATGCCAACTACACGGGTTACACAATGGCAGGTAAGACAGGTACTGTTCAGGCTGAATTCAACAAGGATTTGACTAGTGACCAGTGGGTGATTGGTTATACTCCTGATGTGGTCATGACGACCTGGATTGGTTTTGATAAGACTGACGAAAGTCACTACCTAACAGGAGCAAGCTCGGGAACAGCTTCGACGATCTTCAGCTATATCGCTGCGGATGTTTTACCAAATACACCAGGTACTGAGTTTACTGTTGAAAATGCCTATGCAGCTGATGGTCAAACCCTAGACTATACGGCAGATCCAAATGACTCACGTAATAGTAGTAACAAGTCATGGACAGATAAGGCATCAGATGTTGTGAATGACGTTAAAGATCAGGCAAGTAGCCTATGGGATAAGATTACAGACTCCTTCTCAGGTCTGTTTAGATAGCTTGTCAATTGCACCTAAAAGTGGTAAGATAAAAAGAACGGAGGCGTTATGGCACAGAAAAAAGCAAGCCTAGCGTGTGCTGAATGCGGGAGCCGAAACTACTCAATTAATGTGAGTAGCACTCCCAAACCAACACGACTAGAAGTTAACAAATTTTGTAAACATTGTAAAAAATACACCTTGCATAAGGAAACAAGATAGGAGACACCGTGAGACAAACTGGAAGTATTTTCAAAGTCTTGAAAGACACGACTTGGCCAGACCGTAAACAACGCTGGCATGATTTTATTTCAGTTCTTGAGTATACTGCGTTCTTCACTGTCATCATCTATGCGTTTGATGAATTGTTGAGTCGCGCTATGTCAGCACTGATTAACTTTTTCTAAAGAAAACACAAAAAGAGTGGGAATACCTGCTCTTTTTTGTTATAATAAATGCAGATAAAAGCGAGAACAAGGGCCATCAGGCTTTTTTATTACGCTTTGAATTAAACCATAGGCATTCATTTACATTTAACACTCGCATCTAGAAGATAGCTAGCCAAAGGTGTTTAAATGTCATTTAGAAAAAAGAAAGGAATCCTAAAATGCTAGATTCATTCGACAAGGGCTGGTTCGTCCTTCAAACGTATTCAGGATACGAAAACAAAGTTAAAGAAAACCTTTTGCAACGTGCCCAAACTTATAACATGCTTGAAAATATCTTGCGTGTTGAAATCCCAACTCAAACTGTCAATGTTGAGAAAAACGGTAAAGTTAAAGAAGTGGAAGAAAACCGCTTCCCTGGTTACGTTCTTGTTGAGATGGTAATGACAGACGAAGCATGGTTCGTTGTCCGTAATACTCCGAACGTTACTGGTTTCGTTGGTTCTCACGGTAACCGTTCTAAACCAACACCACTTTTGGAAGAAGAAATCCGTCAAATCTTGATTTCAATGGGTCAAACTGTTGATGTCTTTGATACTAATATCAAGGTTGGTGATGTGGTTCAAATCATTGATGGTGCCTTTATGGGTCAAGAAGGCCGTGTTGTAGAAATTGAAAACAACAAGGTTAAAATCATGATTAACATGTTTGGTTCAGAAACAGCTGCTGAACTTGAACTTTACCAAATCGCTGAACTCTAAGATAGACAAATAGAGGTCGAGATAAGAGACTTCAACATCGGAAGACTATCTCATTAAACTTGAGGGGAGAGACTAGAAGCTAGATTTTTGAAATTTAGTTCTGTGTCACTCCCTTTTTTCTAACGGATGATGAATTATAAACGATTTTACGATAGGATTAGTACTCCTTTACGTCCTTACGCTAAGGTTTTAGAAGGCTTGAACAAAATTATAACTAGGACTTTTTACCTGCTTTTTCCTATATTTCTTATTTGGGTTTGGCTAAGGGGTGGCTGGTTTATTCTCTCTACGACAGTGCTTATTATGGGGGGAGGCTTTTTCCTTCTTTCTCTTGGTCGTAGTCTCTATAATCGACCGCGTCCATACCAGACTTGGGCTATCCAACCCCTTATTAAGAAGGACAGTCTAGGCAAGTCCTTTCCCAGCCGGCATGTTTTCTCAGCGACTGTTATTGCTATGTTGGCGCTGACGCTTAACCCCTGGCTAGGTGGGGCTATGCTTTTTCTGGCGGGTGCTCTAGCTCTTTTGCGCGTGCTAGGTGGTGTTCACTATCCTAGTGATGTTTTAGCAGGCTATGTCATTGGAATCCTTGTGGGTCTTCTTCTTTACCTATAGAAAATCTAGTCCTTCTTTGAAAGAGGAGGGCTTTTTTCGTTGAAAAAAGAAAGGTACCTCTGGAGCACCTTTCCTTTTGTTCTAAAATTCGAGTTGGCAATTAAAGGCTGTTCCCACCATTAGATATTGGCTTAGTTTAGGACATGTTCTGTAATAGCTTGAGCCACACCATGTTCATCATTTGAAGTCGTTACTAAGTTTGCTGTTTCCTTGACCCCTTCAGGTGCATTGCCCATAGCAATTCCCAGGCCAGCTAGAGCCAACATAGGACTGTCGTTGAAGTTATCTCCGATTGTCATGACTTGTTCAAGAGGAAGGTTGTAATATTTGGCAACCTCGATGAGAGCGTGTTCTTTAGAAACATGTTTGGCTGTGACTTCAAGATAGTTATCTTTGGATAAGTAGAAGGCTGTCTGTGTAAAATCCATGCTTAGGAGTTTTTGATGGAGGTCCTGAATAACTTCAGGCTCATCAATCAACAAAAGCTTGTGGATAGGAGGCTCTGAATCTGAGACCGTGTCTTGCAGCTCCTTAATCATAGGAGATTCACCCGTGATGCTTCCTTCCAACTGAGACCATTTGTCTAGTTTGTTGGTAATCCAGTCCTTGCCAGAGTAGATATTCACAGAGACACTTGGGTAATCTGTGGATAAGTAGCCAAGAAGTTCTTGAATTTCAGCTTTATCCACAGGGTGTTGGATGATAGTACGGTCACCCTCAAGTACTAAGGCACCGTTGTAGCAGGCGATGGGATTGTCATGAAGTCCCAGTTTATGAGCGATTGGTTGCATTCCTAGTGGAGAACGGGCAGAAGCTAAAACAAAGGGAATATTTGCCTTTTCAAGCTCTGGCATTACCTCAATCAGTTGTTCATCCACCTGGTGGTTACTAGTGAGAATAGTGCCATCAATGTCACTGATAATCAAACGAATCTTACTCATAGTCGCTATCCTTTCCATCATATAAAATCGTTACTCTGTCTTTAAGGGCTTCGATCAAATCAGGATCAGGTTTTTTATCTGTAATCCAGTAGTCAAAGTCTTTAATCTTACCCAAGATATATTTGGAATGTTTTTCATACTTGTCTGATTCAGCAATAAGAATCTTGGTTCGGGCAGCCTGCATGGCCAGTTGCTTAACAGCAACATCCTCCTCGTCCTCATAACTGACCACTCCTTGATTGAGACTAGCCGCTCCAAAGAAGGCTAAGTCAAATTGTAGATGTTGCAAGAGCTGGGCTTCGTGAAGCGAATAGTAGAAGCGGTTTTTACTGTAAAATCTTCCTCCCAAGAGATGGAAGTCAACGCCTTCTTTGCCACTTAGGACCAAGGCGTTGTCCAAAGAGTGGGAGTAGATAGTGACCTTCTTAGTCAATTTTTGTGAGACTTCAAGCATCAAGGTAGAGACATCGAAAAAGAGTAGAGATTGGTCTTTGACCAAGCTAAGCGCTAGGTCTGCCATTTTTTTCTTGTCTTCAGTGAGTCCTTTCTGACGTTCTTGGAAGCCTAGAACAGTGGTATTTTTAACTGGCAGAATGCCACCATGGGTACGTTGAGCCAGATTTCTCTGGCTGAGACAGTCGAAATCTCTTCTGACAGTGTCTTTGGAAACTTCTAATTCATCAACCATTTCTTTGACAGATAGGTTTCCCCTCTCTTCCAAGAGTGTTAATATTTTCTCTAATCGTTGTTCCTGATACATGAGTCACCTTCTTTCTGATACTAGTATAGCATCTTTTTGCTTTTTCACAATACAAAAGCGCAAAAAAACTTAAAAAGAATAAAAAAAGTGCAAAATAGATTAAGGTGAATTTGCCTCTTAAAGTTCCCTTATCATCTTTAAAAATCCTTCAAAAATGCTATAATAGAAGCATTACGAATATTGGAGAGAAACCATGAGTTTTTACAATCATAAAGAAATCGAGCCTAAGTGGCAAAAATACTGGGCTGACAATCACACTTTTAAGACAGGAACAGATGCCTCAAAACCTAAGTTTTATGCGCTTGACATGTTCCCTTACCCATCTGGAGCGGGTCTTCACGTAGGACACCCAGAAGGCTACACAGCGACTGATATCCTCAGCCGTTTCAAACGTGCTCAAGGTTACAATGTCCTTCACCCAATGGGATGGGATGCCTTTGGCTTGCCTGCAGAGCAATACGCTATGGATACAGGAAATGACCCAGCGGAATTCACAGCAGAAAACATTGCCAACTTCAAACGCCAAATCAATGCGCTTGGCTTCTCTTACGACTGGGACCGTGAAGTCAATACTACAGATCCGAACTACTACAAGTGGACGCAATGGATCTTCACTAAGCTTTACGAAAAAGGTTTGGCTTATGAAGCTGAAGTGCCAGTAAACTGGGTTGAAGAATTGGGAACAGCTATCGCCAACGAAGAAGTTCTTCCAGATGGAACATCTGAGCGTGGTGGCTACCCAGTTGTTCGTAAACCAATGCGTCAATGGATGCTCAAAATCACTGCCTATGCTGAGCGCTTGCTCAATGACTTGGATGACCTTGACTGGCCAGAGTCTATCAAGGACATGCAACGCAACTGGATTGGTAAATCAACTGGTGCTAATGTCACTTTCAAAGTGAAGGGGACTGACAAGGAATTCACAGTCTTTACGACACGTCCAGATACTCTTTTTGGTGCGACCTTCACTGTTTTGGCGCCTGAACATGACTTGGTAGATGCCATCACAACACCTGAACAAGCAGAAGCTGTAGCTGACTACAAACACCAAGCCAGTCTTAAATCAGACTTGGCTCGTACAGACCTTGCCAAGGAAAAAACAGGGGTTTGGACTGGTGCTTATGCCGTCAACCCTGTCAATGGGAAAGAAATCCCAATCTGGATTGCGGACTATGTTCTTGCCAGCTACGGAACAGGTGCTGTTATGGCCGTACCTGCCCACGATGAGCGTGACTGGGAATTTGCAAAACAGTTTGACCTTCCAATCGTAGAAGTCTTGGAAGGTGGAAACGTTGAAGAGGCTGCTTACACAGAAGATGGCCTTCACGTCAACTCTGACTTCTTGAACGGTCTCAACAAAGAGGAAGCGATTGCTAAAATCGTGGCTTGGTTGGAAGAAAAAGGCTTTGGTCAAGAAAAAATCACTTACCGTCTTCGTGACTGGCTCTTTAGCCGTCAACGTTACTGGGGTGAACCAATCCCAATTATTCATTGGGAAGATGGTACTTCAACAGCTGTTCCAGAAAGTGAACTCCCACTTGTCTTGCCAGTAACCAAGGACATTCGCCCTTCAGGTACTGGTGAAAGCCCATTGGCTAACTTGACAGACTGGCTTGAAGTGACTCGTGAGGATGGTGTCAAAGGTCGTCGTGAGACTAATACTATGCCACAATGGGCAGGTTCAAGCTGGTACTACCTCCGCTATATCGATCCACACAACACAGAGAAATTGGCTGACGAGGATCTCCTCAAACAATGGTTGCCAGTAGATATCTATGTGGGTGGTGCAGAACACGCCGTGCTCCACTTGCTTTACGCTCGTTTCTGGCATAAATTCCTCTATGACCTTGGTGTTGTACCGACTAAAGAGCCATTCCAAAAACTCTTCAACCAAGGAATGATCTTGGGAACTAGCTACCGTGACCACCGTGGTGCTCTCGTGGCGACTGATAAAGTTGAAAAACGTGACGGTTCCTTCTTCCATGTGGAAACAGGAGAAGAATTGGAGCAAGCACCAGCCAAGATGTCTAAATCCCTCAAGAACGTTGTCAACCCAGACGATGTGGTGGAACAATACGGTGCTGATACCCTTCGTGTCTATGAAATGTTCATGGGACCACTTGATGCCTCAATCGCTTGGTCTGAAGAAGGATTGGAAGGAAGCCGTAAATTCCTAGACCGTGTTTACCGTTTGATTACAAGTAAAGAGATTGTTGCGGAAAACAATGGCGCTCTAGACAAGGTTTATAACGAAACTGTTAAATCTGTCACTGAGCAAATCGAGTCTATGAAATTCAACACAGCTATTGCCCAACTCATGGTCTTTGTTAATGCTGCTAACAAGGAAGATAAACTCTATGTGGATTACGCCAAAGGATTTATCCAATTGATCGCTCCATTTGCGCCTCACTTGGCAGAAGAACTCTGGCAAACAGTGGCAGCAACAGGTGAGTCAATCTCTTATGTAGCTTGGCCAACATGGGACGAAAGCAAATTGGTTGAAGACGAAATCGAAATCGTCGTCCAAATCAAAGGAAAAGTCCGTGCTAAACTCATGGTTGCGAAAGACCTTTCACGCGAAGAATTGCAAGAAGTGGCTATGGCTGACGAAAAAGTCAAAGCAGAGATTGATGGCAAGGAAATCGTGAAAGTGATTAGTGTCCCTAATAAACTCGTTAATATTGTTGTGAAATAAAAATGAATCCTCTAGAGCTAAGCTCTGGAGGATTTTTTAGGTTCAGCTTGACAAGAAATAGTAGTTTTGTTAATGTTATTAACAAAAAGAGGGACACTATGAATAAGAAAGAACTGCATAAGTTTAATAATCGTTTTAACAGTTTTGTTTTAGCCTTTGAACAGTTGAAAAAGGATCAACATCGGAACAGTATTGATAAATCAATCACTATTAATGAAGTCCATTTGATTGATCTAATAGGCCGCAATCAGCCTGTGAATCTAGTGACATTATCTGAGTTACTTGAAGTATCTAGGAGTGCTATTACTCAGAGTGTTAGACGTTTAATCAAGAAAGACCTCGTTTCTTTTGAATTTGCACCAGATAATGAAAAAAATAAATATCTGATATTATCCAAAAAAGGGGTTGACGTTTTTAACATTCATAAAGAGCAGCAAGAATATATTGAAAAAACCATTTTTTCAGTTTTAAGAAACTATAGTGAAGAGGACCTTCAAATGGTTATGAAACTGATGGATGATGTTGAACAGGTATGGCAAGAGTTACCGTGGTAACAGTCACGGTAATTTTAAAACCATATTGTTAATTATGTTAACAAAAAAAGAGGAAGATATGACTATACAAATTGAACTGATCTCAGAGTCTGAGTTAGCAGACGAATCTTTTAGTATTGTCATCGATGGCTTAAAACCAAGGGAAACATATCGAGTCGAAATGTTTCTATCCGATTATTATTGTATCAATGCTCCCATGCTTTTAGCTCATGATGGTTTATGGAGATCAACAGGGATTTTTGTATCAGATAAGAATGGTATTATTGATATTTCACAAACTCCATCTTGTTCTGGCTCTTATGAAGGCATTTCAACAATGGGACTATTTTCTAATGCAAAGCCCTTGACCAATAAGAAAAAGAAGCTCCCAACCTCTCTTTCTAAAATTCCTTTACTAGATCGGTTTTTTGTGGAAATCAAAATTATGCAAGGAAATACTGTCATTGCAGAGAGAACTTTCACAAGACATTACATGAGTTCGCAAATTAGTCATAAAGATATTTATGGGAAACATTTTCAAGGGAGACTCTTCTATGATAAAAAGGCAATAAAAACACCAGCATTGATTATTGTGAGCGGTAGTGAAGGACGGATTGAAAAGGCACAGAACATAGCTCAGCTTTTATCTTCTAGAGGTTATATTTGCCTAGCAGTTGCCTACTTTGGTTTAGAGGGGTTACCAAAACATTTGGAACGTATTCCTTTAGAGTGCCTTGTGGAAGCAAAGGATTATCTACGTCAGCATCCTCAAGTAGATAGTGAAAGAATTGGAATCTATGGACGGTCTAAAGGAGCAGAGTTAGTTTTAGCTGAGGAGAGCATTTATAATGACGTTCAATGTTTGGTACTAAATTCCCCCTCTGATGTGGTGTATGAAGGGATAAGAGGGAAATGGAACTCTCATACTTCTTCTTGGACGCATTTGCAAAAAGAACTTACCTATCAAAAGTTTCAACTTAGAGATTATCTGTTCAGCAAACTTTTAAAAAAATCCTTCCCTAAAGATTGGTCTGCTAGGATAGATATTAGTAGACTCTCTTCGCCAATTTTATTGCTCGGAAGTATTGTTGATGAAATATGGGATGCCTCATCAGCAATTGATGATATTGTTTCACATTATAAAGGCCACCACATTACATTTAAAAAATACCATGAAACAGGTCACATGTTGACAGTGGCTTATCAACCAAATCATCGTTACCGAAGGGATTGGCGATTATTGATGAAAGAGAGTGAGGATTCTTGGTTGGCAACGATTCATTTTTTTGATAGGCATTTAAAGAAGTGATACTAGAAACTTTATGAGGATAAAATTAAAAGATAGTTCATTCCTACTTTTTGTGTTATTTTTTATCGGCAATTAAATATGGAAGTTGGCTTTTTATTGTAATACTTGATTTTTCAGAAGATACAGTTTATCTCTTCCATCTCGCCACTTGGACCCTCATTTTGACCGTTTATCCCCAAAAGTCGTTTTTATAACGGCTTTTTTGCTAGACTGATATTGTCAAAAAGGAGAGAGAACATGATTTTACAAGCTAAAAACATAAGCAAACGTTACGGAAATCATCTTGCCGTGGATAATATTCACTTACAATTTAAAAGAGGGACGTTCAATGCGATTCTAGGTCCGAACGGGGCTGGCAAATCGACGACAATTTCCATGTTGATTGGTTTGCAACAGTCAACGCAAGGCGACATTATTTATGAACCCGGTACTAAAATTGGAGTGGTCTTCCAAACCAGTGTTTTAGATGAGATGCTGACGGTTAGGGAAAATCTGATTATTCGTGCTAAACAGTATAAAGGTCTTAAACCTAATCGTGTGTCAGATCTCATTGATCGATTAGGTCTATCAGCTTTCCAAAAACAAAAATACGGGACGCTTTCAGGTGGCCAAAAGCGTCGGGTTGACATTGCGCGTGCACTTCTCTCACAACCAGATATATTATTCTTGGATGAGCCAACAACGGGTTTGGATATCCAAACTCGTAAGTCTATTTGGGATTTGCTCTATCAATTGCAGAGGGAAGAGGGGATGACCGTTGTACTGACCACGCATTATCTTGATGAAGCAGATGAAGCAAATCAGATTTATATTGTGGACCATGGGAAAGTGATTGCTCAAGGATCGGCATTAGATATTAAGAGTCAGTATGCAAAAAACATCTTGAAGATTCGCTTCAAGGAGATACAGCAGATAGAAAGTCTCAAAACTTCGGGAATGTCAGTAGAGCAACAAAGTCAATTGGAGTATGTTCTTCAACCCGAGAGTGAAAGGGAAGCCATTGATTACCTGGCGCAAGTTAGAGATAAAATAGCCCATTTTGAGTTTCGTCCAGGGACCATGGATGATGCCTTTATTGCACTTACAGGAAGGGAGGTCCGCTAATGCTAGCCTTACTAAAGCGGAATTTTTTATTATATTTTAGAAATCGTTCAGGGGTTTTCTTCTCCTTGTTGGGAGCCTTGATTTCCTTTATTCTCTATATTATTTTTCTTCAAAAGAATCTAACAGATGCTTGGGCTCAGCTCCCCAATAATGGTCCTTTGTTAAATAATTGGCTAATGAGTGGAACGCTTGCAGTGACAGGGATTACGACCAGTCTGGCTGCCTTGACTCAGTTGGTAAAGGACCGTGAACATCAAGTAGATCAGGATCTTTATTTATCGGATCAAGGGAAGTGGCGGTTACCATCTTCATATCTAGCGAGTGCAATCATCATTTCTTTTGCCATGCAGGTCCTTATGTGTGTGCTGATGTGTGGCTATTTTAGAGAAGTTCCCAAACTATCCATACTACCTGAAGTTCTCCTCATTATGTTGCTTAGTAGCCTGCTTTCTAGCTTGGTGAATGCCATTTTTGTTCACTTTTTCCAATCAGTAGATAGTCTTGGAAAGTTTGCGACCATAGTGGGTACAGCTTCCGGTTTTTTGGTAGGGACTTATGTACCTTTGGGCGTTCTACCTAATTTTGCTCAACTACTAATGAAATGTACCCCAGCAACTTATATTGCTGCACTTTATCGGCAAGTCCTCATGAATGAAACATTAAGTGAGACTTTTAAAGGTCAAGATGATCTTCGTCAAGAGTTCCAAGAGAAAATGGGTGTTCAACTCAAGTGGCAAGAGTTGTTGACAAAGGAAAATACTTACCTTATAGTGTTAGGAGGTATTCTTCTAGTAGGCATTCTTTGGGCTATTTTAGTGAAAAAGTCTAGTAAGAAAAAATAAGTGAGAGTTGGAATAGGAATGAAACTTCGTTTTGAAGAAAAGTCAGATATTTCGACAAAGGACCCCTGTGTGGTTATCCAAGCGGAGCGATTGTCTGATCAAGCACGAGAGGTAATGGATTACCTCGAACAATTTTCAGTTGTAAATCAAGTGGTGATTCCTATTAAAACGGATGATCATTTGGTTATGGTAAAAATTGATGATATTATCCTAGCTGAGATTGATAAGAATGTGTTAACGATTTATACAATAGACAAAACCTATACGATGAAAGAGACACTGACAAACTTTCAGCATCGCATCAATCGTCGAAGTTTTTTACAGATATCACGTCATGCTGTTATGAATATAGACCATTTGGAATCCCTATCGGATAGTTTTTCTGGCAATATGATGGCCAAAATGACAGGTGGAGTGAAGTCTAGTGTCAGCCGAAAATATGTCAAATCCTTGATGGATTATTTAGGGGTCTAGGAGGAACCTATGAAACGTTTTATTGCTTATTTTGTATCCGGCGTGAGAACGGGATCGTTCTTCTATCTTGCCCTCCTTTTACTAGGTCAATTATTTCCCCAGCTTATCTATCCAAAAGTTAGTGTGGGAAATATTTTAGCCCTCTTTATGATGAGTGGCTTAATGGGGATGCTCTCGTGGATTTTGGAAGAGCTTGACCGCATGTCGTATAGGCTTAGAGTAATCTTGCATTTCTTGTTGACAGCGATTGTACTGATAGGGACTTGTCTAATAGTGGGTTGGATTGATGCTGTGCTGAATCCGATCATATGGATTGTCTTCATTTCCGTTTATATTATTATCTGGCTTTACCTCATTTGGCAAATGCATATAAGAACCCAACGTATTAACCAAGCCTTATTACATCGTCGAAGCCAGAAAAAGAAAGAAAAGTAAGAAATTATACGAACTTCAAAAAAAGACTTTTTTGCCCCTTGACCCTCACGCCACGTCATAGCCTATACTCTTAATCAGAGAGGAGTTCTAATGAAATCTGTAAAAGAAGTGAGCCGACTATCAGGTGTCAGTGTGCGCACCCTTCATTATTATGACGAAATTGATTTGCTGAAACCGTCAGTTGTGGCTGAAAATGGTTACCGTTACTATAATCGCGATGCGGTTGTCCGTTTGCAGGAAATATTGCTTTACCGTGAGTTAGACTTTCCTCTCAAAAAAATTAAGGAAATCGTAGGTCAAGCAGGCTATGATAAAGTCCAGGCGCTTAAGGATCAAATCAAGCTTTTAGAGCTGAAAAAGTCCCGTTTAGAAGCTGTCATAGCCCATGCCAAGGCCTTACAAATGGAGGAAGAAGAAATGTCATTTGAAGCATTTGATCAAAAAGCTATGGAAGCATTTCAGGAAGAAGCTCAGGCTAGATGGGGTCAGACAGAAGCTTATCAAGCTTTTGCGGCTAAGGGAGAGGAGTCCTTCCCTGAAGTCACAAAAGAGATGACCACAATCATGTCTACTTTCGGCCAGCTCAAAGAGTCTAATCCTGATGACATTAGTGTTCAGGAGCAAGTAAAGGTGTTACAAGACTATATTAGTCAGCATTTTTATCCATGTGACCAAACGGTATTAGCTGGTCTAGGTCAGATGTACCAAACAGATAATCGCTTTTCTAGTTTTATCGATAAAGTCGGGGGATCAGGGACTGCAGTTTTTCTCGCAGAAGCTATTCGTATTTATTGTCAATAAACTAAAGCCAAAGTCTTAGGGACTTTGGCTTTTTCTCATGCCATAGTGACATTCATGTCACTATTTTTATAATCATTTAATGTTTATAATTAATGTATCGTTTTAGAAGGCGATTAGTTAAGTGTTTCTGCTATTTTGCTTGAAATAGATAAGCAGATAATTGGATAAAAGTTAATCAAATTCTAATCTAAATCAATTTTACGGAGGAAACCATGTCCATTTTAACCATTGACCACATCTCAAAGTACTATAATCTCGACGGTACGAACCAAGAGCGCGCTTTGAACGATGTTACACTTGAGATTGCACCAGGAAAGATCACTGCTATCTACGGTCCATCTGGCTGTGGTAAGACCAGTCTGCTCAGTATTATTAGCGGCTTGGATAGTCAGTATCAGGGAAATCTGTATTTCAAGAATCAGAACATGCGTGATTTTTCAGAGCGTGACCTGACCTATTTTAGAAAGGCCCATATTGGCTTTGTCTTTCAAAATTTCAATCTTATCCCTCATCAATCAGTCCTTGAAAATGTCAAGATGCCTCTTTACGTTAAAAATATGACTGATAAAGAGATGGTCGAGATTGCGGAAAAGGAGCTCAGTCGTCTTGGAATCGGAGAATTTATCAAGAAAAATGTTAAGCAGCTTTCTGGTGGGCAAAAACAACGTGTGGCCATTGCCCGTGCCCTAGTTAATAATCCAGAAATGATTGTGGCTGATGAACCGACTGGTTCTCTTGATTCTCAGTCTCAGGAAAATGTTCTTGAAATTTTTAAAGAGCTAGCCGAGGCAGGTAAGACTGTGATTATCGTAACCCATAACCCTGAGGTGGCGGATTATGCGGATGTTGTCATTAAAATGAAGGATGGTGAAGTCGTTGAAACAATCGAAAAATAAGGGATTGACCCTCAAGAATAAACTTAAATTGTCATTGAACAACTTTATGGAACGTAAGTGGCGTAATCTTTTGATTGCGACGGCAACTTCCATTGGTTTTATCGGTGTCCTAATTTCCTTTGGTTTGGGAAATGCTATTGTTGGTATGATTAATGACAGTACCGATGGTGGCAACATTCCATCCCAAATTCAGATCAGTCTTAGTGCTAAATCAGCAGCCAGAGGGGTTCTAAATGCGGATGACGAGAAGTTTATTCGTAGCCAGATTAAGAGTGATGACATTAAGTATTTGGAGAGTCCCTTTGGAATGAACATGGCAAGTCTTACCCTTGATGGCAAGACCATGGATTTCAGTAAGGATCTTCCTAACTATTCTCAGGTTATCAGTCTTTACAAGAACACAAAAATCTCTACCTCTCGCAATGATAAGGATAAAATTTCAGCTGGGAAACCTTTTAAATCTGCAGATGAAAAGGGCCTAACCCTTCCGATGAGTTTTGTCAAACACTACAACCAAGAAACAGGGAAGAAGCTCAAGGCTAAAGAATTTATCGGTAAAGAAATTTCAGCTCAGATTGTTGAAAATACTGCTGATGGAACTAAAGTAGCAGATATCAAGACTAAGATTGTCCGTATTGTTGATGACAGCGAGGATGCTGAAGAGAGCAATAGCTATATGCCAGCCAAACAATTGGAAGAATTGCTCAAAGAAAATGGCTTTACCAAAACAGTCTCTTACATGCTTTTGGAGCTCAAGGATCCAGCTAAGACTAAGGAAGTCACTAAAAAATTGCAGAAAAACAAGAAGTATCTGGTTCTTTCACAGCAGGCCATCTTAGATGTCATTATTAAATTCATCCGTGTGATCCAGGCCCTCTTGATTATCCTTTCGTCACAAGCTATCCTAGTTTCAGCTGTCATGATTGGAATTATCATCTATATTAACATCATGCAACGCTCAAAAGAGATTGGTGTTATGAAGGCTGTCGGTTATCTTAATCGTGACGTGAAAGCTATCTTTGTTTATGAGGCCCTCTGGATTACGGGTATCTCACTAGCTCTTGCCCTCCTTGTATCACAGGGGATTGGAACCCTGGCCAACATGATTGTTTCACATCTCTACCCAAGTGTCAGCAAGGTGTTTGATCTAAATCTGACATCAATTCTCATCATGTTTGGCTTCTCGCTCTTGATGGGCTATGTATCAGCCTACCTTCCAGCCCGTAAAATCAGTAAAATGGACCCTGTCGAGTCCCTAAGATATGAATAGAAATGAAGAGTAGTCTCCCCAGATTGCTCTTTTTTGTCAAAATTACCATTAGAATAATCGGAAAATCCAAACAATAATTAACTTTCTGAAAAGTGGAGACAATTGCCCAAAAATGCTATAATAGTCAGCATAAACAAGCTATAAGTAACAAAAAAGAAGTACCTATTCGATTGGAGGAATTCTATGTATAAAGATGACAGTTTAACCTTGCACACTGACTTGTATCAAATCAATATGATGCAGGTCTACTTCAACCAAGGTATTCACAATAAAAAGGCCGTTTTCGAAGTTTATTTCCGTCAACTTCCGTTTAAAAATGGCTTTGCTGTGTTCGCAGGTCTGGAACGTATTGTCAACTATCTTGAAAATCTGACTTTCTCAGAAACTGATATTGCTTATCTTAAGGATTTAGGATATCCTAAGGATTTTCTGGACTATCTAGCCAACCTAAAACTCGAGTTGACTATCAATTCAGCCCTTGAAGGTGATTTGGTATTTGCTAATGAACCGATTTTCCAAGTGGAAGGTCCCTTGGCTCAGTGTCAGTTAGTAGAGACTGCCTTGCTAAATATCCTCAATTACCAGATTCTTATTGCGACAAAAGCAGCTCGCATTCGCTCTGTCATTGAGGATGCTCCTTTGTTGGAGTTTGGGACACGTCGTGCACAAGAGATGGATGCAGCAATCTGGGGGACGCGTGCAGCCGTAATTGGTGGTGCGGATGCAACGTCAAATGTACGTGCCGGCAAGATTTTTGGAATCCCAGTTTCTGGTACCCATGCCCATGCCCTTGTTCAAGCCTATGGCAACGATTATGATGCCTTTAAAGCCTACGCATCTACTCATAAGGACTGTGTATTCCTTGTAGATACCTATGATACCCTTAAGATTGGTGTTCCTAATGCTATCCGTGTCGCTAAAGAGCTAGGTGATAAGATTAATTTCTTGGGTGTTCGTCTTGATTCAGGTGACTTGGCTTATCTATCGAAGCAGGTCCGTAAGCAACTAGATGCAGCCGGTTTCCCTGATGCCAAAATTTATGCTTCAAATGACCTTGATGAAAATACCATCCTCAACTTGAAGATGCAAAAGGCCAAGATTGATGTCTGGGGAGTGGGTACTAAGCTTATCACTGCCTATGATCAACCAGCCTTGGGTGCTGTCTACAAGATTGTCTCAATGGAAGATGATCAGGGTGTCATGCATGATACTATCAAGTTGTCCAACAATGCTGAGAAAGTTTCGACACCAGGTAAAAAGCAAGTCTGGCGTATTACGAGTCGTGCCAAGGGCAAATCAGAAGGTGACTATATCACCTTCGCAGACACGGATGTTAATGCTTTAGAAGAAATTAATATGTTCCACCCAACATATACCTACATTAATAAGACTGTTCGTGATTTCGATGCAGTGCCACTCTTGGTCCCAATCTACGACAAGGGGCAACTAATCTATGACTTACCAAGTCTTGATGAAATCAAGGCTTATGCGACTAAGGAATTGGACGAACTTTGGAATGAGTATAAGCGCGTGCTTAACCCTCAAGATTATCCAGTTGATTTGGCTAAAGATGTCTGGGATAACAAGATGACCTTGATTGATAATGTCCGTAAGAAAGCTCATGACCTGTCAGAGTAAAAGGAGAAATTATGACTTTGCAAGAAACTATTATTGCTCAACTAGGTGTTAAACCTAGCATTGATCCAAAGGAAGAAATTAGAAAATCCGTTGATTTTTTGAAGTCCTACATGCTCAAACATCCATTCCTTAAAACATATGTTTTGGGAATCTCAGGAGGTCAAGATTCTACATTGGCTGGCCGTCTGGCACAACTTGCGGTTGAAGAGCTCCGTGCAGAGACAGGAAAAGACTATCAGTTTATCGCCATTCGATTGCCATATGGTGTTCAAGCAGATGAAGATGATGCCCAACGTGCTCTTGCTTTTATCAAGCCAGATGTGAGTCTTACGGTTAACATCAAAGAAGCTGTTGACGGTCAGGTTGAGGAACTTGCTAAGGCAGGTGTCACTGTTTCTGACTTCAACAAGGGAAATATCAAGGCCCGTCAACGTATGATTACCCAATACGCGGTTGCGGGTGAAAATAGTGGGGCAGTTATCGGGACAGACCACGCCGCTGAAAACCTTACTGGCTTCTTCACAAAATTTGGCGATGGTGGTGCGGATATTTTGCCGCTCTTTCGTCTAAACAAGCGTCAAGGTGCAGCCCTTCTTGCAGAACTTGGTGCGGACAAGGCTCTCTATGAAAAAGTGCCAACAGCGGACTTGGAAGAGGACAAACCAGGAATCGCTGATGAGGTGGCACTTGGTGTGACCTATCGTGAAATTGATGACTACCTTGAAGGCAAGGAAGTCTCAGCTAAAGCCCAGGAAACGATTGAGTCTTGGTGGCGTAAAGGTCAACACAAACGTCACTTGCCAATCACTATTTTTGACGATTTTTGGAAATAAGAGGAGAATTGATTTATGATTAAAGCTTATATTGACTTTTGGAAACGTGCCTTTGATTTTAGCGGACGTTCGACTCGTCCAGACTACTGGTGGGCTTACTTGGTTAATGTCATTATTATTACTATTCTTACTGTTTTTTGTGTTCTTATTCCTTTCTTCAGTAATGTTGACCTTAGTGACCCAGCTCTGTTGAATAATCAGACTGAACTGCAAAAAATAATTATTACCTATGCTTGGCCACTAATGCTTTTTAGCTTAATTGAACTTATCCCTCAATTGTCTCTACAAATCCGTCGTTTAAGAGATGCAGGCTTTCATCCGGCTTGGGTACTTCTAAGTTATATAGGGCTTGTACCAATCTTGGTTATCTTCTCATTGATTGGAAGCATTGTCCTCCTTATCATGTCTTGTCAACCAACGAAACTAGCACCTGAAACGCAGTTTGATAAAGTTGAATAAGATTGTCGTACCCCTAGGTTTAACCTAGGGGTATTTTTAAATTGAATTTTCAGAAATTAGTGATAAAATAGAGAAGAATAAGGCTTAAAAGGAGGAATCTTATGACTTCACTATCAACGGATTTCACAGATAAACTATTTGCAGAATATGAGGCCAATGCCAAGTACAGTGCTATTGAGAATGCTGTAACTCATAATGGCTTGCTCAAATCCATCGAAACACGTCGATCAGAAGTTGAAAATGACCATGTTTTCTCAATCGATTTGACTAAAGATGAGGTGTCTAACCAAAAGGCTTCAGGACGTTGCTGGATGTTTGCGGCACTAAATACTTTCCGCCATAAATTAATCTCAGACTTCAAATTGGAAAGTTTCGAGCTTTCTCAAGCCCACACCTTCTTCTGGGACAAGTATGAAAAATCAAACTGGTTCTTGGAACAAATTATTGCTACAGCAGATCAAGAGATTGGCAGTCGTAAGGTTAAATTCCTTTTGGATACCCCTCAACAAGATGGTGGACAATGGGATATGGTCGTATCACTTTTTGAAAAATATGGTGTTGTGCCAAAATCAGTTTATCCAGAATCTGTAGCTTCAAGCAATAGTCGTGAGCTTAATCAATACCTCAATAAGCTTCTTCGTCAAGATGCTCAAATTTTACGTGATTTGATTGCTGGTGGTGCTGTTCAAGCTGCTGTTCAAGCTAAGAAGGAAGAGCTTCTTCAAGAAATCTTCAACTATCTTGCCATGACTCTTGGCTTACCACCACGTCAGTTTGATTTTGCCTACCGAGATAAAGATGACAACTATCAATCTGAGAAAAATATCACACCACAAGCTTTCTTTGAAAAATATGTGGGTCTAAAACTCAGTGATTATGTGTCAGTTATCAACGCTCCAACAGCTGATAAACCTTACGGAAAATCTTATACTGTTGAGATGTTGGGTAATGTTGTGGGTGCACCAAGTGTTCGTTATATCAACCTCCCAATGGACCGTTTCAAAGAGCTTGCAATTGCACAGATGAAGTCTGGAGAAACTGTTTGGTTTGGTTCAGATGTTGGTCAAGTTTCAGACCGTCAAAAAGGTATTCTTGCAACTAATGTTTATGACTTTACAGCTAGCATGGATATTAACTTGACTCAAGATAAGGCAGGACGTTTGGACTACAGTGAATCTCTCATGACTCATGCCATGGTATTGACTGGGGTTGATTTGGATGCCGATGACAAACCTGTTAAATGGAAAGTTGAAAACTCTTGGGGAGACAAGGTTGGACAAAAAGGTTACTTTGTCGCTTCTGATGCCTGGATGGATGAATACACTTATCAAATCGTTGTCCGCAAAGACTTCCTTACAGCTGAAGAATTGGCAGCCTATGAAGCAGAGCCACAAGTACTTGCTCCTTGGGATCCAATGGGAGCCCTTGCTTCAAAATAAGACAATACATGAAAACACTGGAAATTTTCCAGTGTTTTTTATAGTTTCTTTAAAATCTATCGGTAAAAAAAGAGTTATCCAATCAGATAACCCTTTTTATTTCTTATTCTTCTGCTGTAGCAGTGTTTGAATTTGAATGTTCAGAGCCATTAGAAGAGGCCGATGTCGATGGATTTGTTGAAGCATCAGGACCGTACTGTTGACTATCTTGTGAACTTGATGAGTCACTGCTTTGGCTTGAGTCTAAACTTGATGATGAGCTAGATGTTCCAAGTGATCCTGTGTAAACATTTGATGTTGAAGAACCAGTAAGGAAGACATAGCTACCATTATTATAAACACCGCTAGGCATATCGAAATCTTCAGAACCCGCACCATACATCTGGTTAAGGTAGCTACTTGTTACACCGTAGATTTGTTTAGCAATGTCAAGGTCTGAATCATGAAGTGGTGTTTTACGGTTTTTGTAACCTGTCCAAATCGCCATTGAATACTTAGTATTGTAACCAACGAAATTTTCATCTGGAACCATAAGATAAGCATAGACGCCACTTTCTTTTTGTACCTTGTAGTATTCATCGTCATCATAGTTAGATGTACCAGTCTTACCAGCATTGAATGTACCAGGGACATAAGCTTCAGTCGCTGAACCACCTGTCATTACTTGTTTCAACATGCTTGTCATCATGTAAGCTGTTTGTGGCGACATGGCCTCGACACCTTTAGAATCAAATGATTTTGTTGAACCGTCTTCAAATTTGATTGATTTAATGTAAGATGGTTTATAGTAAGTACCGCCATTTGCAAAGGCAGCATAGGCCGCAGCTATTTTCTCGCTTGATGCACCGTACTTAGGATCTGACGATGTTGTTGAAGATGAGATGGCATTGGAGTAGAACATTTCTGGATACTCAATACCTAAATCCTTCAAGAAGGACTGGGCATAGTCCAACCCTACAGCTTGAAGAGCTTTAACGGCTGTTACGTTACGTGATTGTTGAAGCGCATAAGTCAATGAAATGCTTCCGTAATACTTACGGTCCCAGTTGTGAATTGGCGTTGAGGAACCTGGGAAATTGTAAGGATTATCGTAAACAGTCGTACCAGTGTTTGTATAAACACCTTTTTCAATAGCAGGAGCATAGTCAGTGATTGGTTTCATTGCAGAACCCCAGTCACGGTCTGTTTGAACAGCTTGGTTGGTACCAAGTGCAATGTTTTCGTCTTGGTGACGTGAACCCAATTGGGCAACGACACGACCATTAGTAACATCAATAATAGTAGAAGCAACTTGGAGACTATCGTTTGGATAGTATACGTAGTCGTTAGTATTATAGACGTTCCAGATATATTTTTGAATATCTGGATTAAGGTTAGTGTAGACGTCGAGACCTGCTGAGTAAATATCAGCGTTGGCATCGGTAGATACCTGTTCAATAACTTGTTTGATGTAGTTATCTAAGTATGGCTCATAGCTAGCTTTCTTCGTAAGTGGAAGAAGGCCATCTGATACATCAGTTGCTTTAGCTTGCTCGTACTCTTCTTTAGAAATATTCTTGTCTTCATACATTTCGTCAAGAACAGTGTTACGACGTTCTTTGGCAGCATCTGGATTAGCATAAGGGTCATATTGTGTTGGTGCTTGTGGAATACCAGCAAGAAGAGCTGCTTGGGCAACAGAGAGGTCGCTCAAGTCCTTACCAAAGTAATATTTAGCTGCAGTCTTCATACCGTAGTAACCATTACCCATATAAACCTTATTAATATAGAAGGTCAAGATTTCTTGTTTAGTGAATTGACGCTCCATTTGGAGTGACAACCAGATTTCTTGTGACTTACGTTTAAGGGTTTGGTCAGAAGTGTTAGTTGAGAAGTAAGCCAACTTAATCAACTGTTGGTCGAGTGTAGACCCCCCTTGGGTGCTGCTACGACGAAGGTTGTTAACAGCTGCCCCCATGATACGGTAGACGTCAATCCCACGGTGAGTGAAGAAACGTTTATCCTCGATAGAGGTGATGGCATTAACTAGAGTTGTTGGAATTTCATCTGTTGATGCACTCTCACGTTTCTCAGCTCCCAAGTCGGCAACAAGACTACCATTAGCGTCGTAAATCTTACTTGAGTTTGTTGATTGCAGTTTGTTCTCGGTAAGTTTAGGAACACTGCTAACATAGTAGGCAAAGAGGCTACCACCAGCGATGACACAGACTACAAAGAAAGTAAGCAGTCCAATAAATCCGTATTTTGCAATACGCCAGCCCAAACTTTGGTCTGAAGCGGCAGAGCGTTTTCCTTTGCTATAGCGAGAAGAATCTGAACGCTTGACCTTGATGTTTTTAGCACGTTTAGTCAAACCGTTAAGTGATTCTTTAAAGTTGCTGAAATTAAATTTAGCCATTATGTGTTACCACCTAATAATTTTTCAATGATTTCTAAGTAAGGAACTTGAGGATAAGCTACTTCTGCAATTGCATAGCCTCTTTTTTTGATATAATCAAGAGGCATTGATTTCGTCCCTTTATCAATCTGATAAAAAGCGATTAAGTCTTTGGCAGGCAGAAGGTAGGTTTCCTTAAGCGTCGAGAAGTGAAGTAGCACGAAGCAGATCCCATCTTGACTGATGACCTGAGACATGTGCTCAATTTGATGCGCATGAAAGTTTTTCATAGGCATGGATGTCTTTTGTCGTGTCTCTTTGGCTTCAAAATCAATGTAGTATCCTTTGTAAACGCCGGAGTAGTCGGTAGTAGAAGCTTGTCTAAAGTAAGCTTCTACAATCTTCGCCCGTGAGCGTTTGGGATAATCGACTTTGACAATTTGAACAGGGGTAGGTTTTTTATGAATAACGGCTAAACCACGCGACAAATAGTAATCATTAGTCGCGTTAATAGCAGATTCAAAGCTCATCCCCCGATTGGCAAAGTCAACTCTATTTGATTTTTTAGGACGTACTTGTGCTATCTTACGAGATATCTGATGGGGATAGTTTACCATTTCTTTCCCTTCTTCTTTATAAGATATGCATAAAGACTATTTTATTATACCATAAAATGAATGAGGAAAACAACAAATGACATCACTACTGGTAACTGGCTATAAGAGCTTTGAACTTGGTGTTTTTAAAGATAATGATCCCAAGGTAACTATCATAAAAAAAGCTATTAAGCGTGATTTTAAGCGTTTTTTGGATGAAGGGGTAGACTGGATAATTTTTACTGGAAATCTTGGTTTTGAATTTTGGGCGTTGGAAGTGGCTAAGAAACTTCAAGAAGATTACTCTTTGAAATTAGCCACCCTTTTTCCATTTGAAACGCATGGGCAGAATTGGAATGAAGCGAATCAGGCCAAACTTGCAGCTTTTAAGCAGGTCGATTTTGTTAAGTATAGTTTTCCTGCCTACCAATCACCAGCTCAATTCAAACAGTTTAACCAGTTTCTCATTGACAATACCGATCAGGCCTATGTGTTTTATGAACCTGAAAATGAAACAAATCTGAAATATTTTTACGATATGATGTTAGAAGCAAAGGACTATCCTCTATCTAGGCTGACTTTTGATGACCTCAATGAGTTGATGTCAGAATAGGATATAATTGTTTTTTAAGCTTGCAATTTTATTATTTTTTCTGTATCATAAAAACATTAGACAGTAAAGTATTAGTAAGTTAGATAAGACAAGTATTGGAGAGTATCATGGCTAAAATTAATTTAACGCCCAAGAAAATCTACGAACAAGAATTTAAAACTAGTATGCGTGGGTACGATAAAAAAGAAGTTGATGAATTTCTAGATGATGTCATCAAAGACTATGGTGTTTATATTGCACTGGTTAAGGAACTGCAAGAGGAAAATGCAAAATTGAAGGCTAAAGCCTCAGCTGCTCCTGCGAGTCGTTCAGCTTATGCAAGTACAACAAGTGAACCATCGCGTGCCACTGCCAATGTAGCTTCATCTTCAAACTACGATATTTTAAAACGTATCAGTCGTTTGGAAAAAGAAGTCTTTGGAAAACAAATTGTCGAATAACTCTGGTTTTGTGCAATTTTTGGATAATCGCATGGTTGTTAGTCTTCCATGAGGAAAGTCCATGCTAGCACTGGCTGTGATGCCAGTAGTGTTTGTGCTAGGTGAATCAATAAGCCTAGGGACTTGATTCTCAAGTTACGGCGAGTGAACCGGCTAAGTCGTTGGATAGGTCTTAGTAGCTCTGAAAGTGCCACAGTGACGGAGTTTTTAGGGAAACCTAAAAAGTGGAACGCGGTAAACCCCTCAAGCTAGCAACCCAAACTTTGGTAGGGGCATGGGATGGCTGGAAACGAACGGACCATCCTGACTGCTTTGCAGTAGACAGATGATTATCGAAGGAAGTGGTGCCTAGTCACTTCTGGAACAAAACATGGCTTATAGAAAATTGCATATAGGTGAGGCTGAGACGCATGTCTCAGCCTTCTTTTAGCAAGAATTCTCTCTTTTATATTTAAAGAAAAGAGTGGGAAATAAGCTATCGGTTAAGAAAGTTTGTACGCGTAACAATGAGATAAAAGGATGACAATGAAAGAAACATTTACATTAGTAGCAACTGCAGCAGCAGGTCTTGAGGCTGTGGTTGGACGTGAATTGCGTGAGTTAGGTTATGACACGCAGGTTGAAAATGGTAAGGTGCGTTTCCAAGGTGGTGTTCGTGCAATTGCTGAAACCAACCTTTGGTTGAGAGCAGCAGATCGTATCAAGATTGTAGTGGGTGAATTTCCAGCACGTACCTTTGAGGAACTCTTTCAGGGAGTTTTTGCTTTAGACTGGGAAAATTATCTTGCGCTAGGTGCAAAGTTTCCAATTTCTAAGGCTAAATGTGTTAAATCAAAGCTTCATAATGAGCCATCTGTTCAGGCGATTTCAAAAAAAGCTGTCGTTAAGAAATTGCAGAAGTATTTCCACCGTCCAGAAGGAGTGCCTCTCCAAGAAACAGGAGCGGAATTTAAGATTGAAGTCTCTATTTTGAAGGATAAGGCTACGGTTTTGATTGATACCACAGGTGCTAGTCTCTTTAAGCGTGGCTACCGTACTGATAAAGGTGGAGCACCGATTAAAGAAAATATGGCGGCTGCTATCCTTGAACTTAGTAATTGGTATCCGGATAAACCATTGATTGACCCGACTTGTGGTTCAGGGACCTTCTGTATTGAGGCTGCAATGATTGGCATGAACATTGCACCAGGATTTAATCGTGATTTTGCCTTTGAAGCATGGAATTGGGTGGATAAGGATTTAGTACAGTCGATACGTGATGAAGCAGATAGCAAGGCAAACTACGATATTGAATTAGATATTATGGGTTGTGATATTGATGGCCGTATGGTTGAAATTGCAAAAGCCAATGCTCGTGAGGCAGGTCTTGAAGATGTTATTAAATTGAAACAAATGCGTTTACAGGACCTGAAAACAGATAAAATCAATGGTGTCATTATTTCAAACCCTCCTTATGGTGAGCGTTTGTTGGATGACAAGGCTGTGGATATCTTGTATAATGAAATGGGTCAAACTTTTGCGCCACTTAAAACTTGGAGCAAGTTTATCTTGACCAGCGATGAACAATTTGAAAGCAAATACGGTATGAAAGCCGATAAAAAACGTAAGCTTTATAACGGAACCCTCCGTGTTGATTTATATCAATATTTTGGAGAGCGTGTTCGCCGTTCTGAGGCTAGAAAGGTAAATTAAACGTGTCAGAAGATAAAACACAAAATGGCTATGAAGGTAGCCAAGAGCTAGATTTCCAAGATGCCAAGGAAATGACGGTCGGTGAGGCTGTCCGAAAAGAAGCCGAGATTAATGCTGGTGTAACAGAAACAGATAGCATTTTGGATAAGTATATCAAGCAACACCGCGAAGAAGTTGCCTCACAAAAATTTTCAAAGAAAATTGAAGCTGACGGCGACACATCACCTTTGGATGCTTTTATTCAAAAGCAACGTCAGGAGTTTGCGGATTCAGGTTTGATTGGTCAATCAATGGCTAATGAGTCAATCAACTCAACAACAGCTACTGAAGAAGTAACACCGGTCACATTTGGTTTTGGTGCTACAGATAACAAGGCTGATGAAACTCAATCTCATATTGACAAGCAGTTGCCAAATGCCCCTGTTGAACCTGAGGTTATTGCAGAACCAGAAAGTCAAAGTTCTGAAGTTATCATTACGTCAACAAATGCTGATCGTTTCATCACGTCAGAAACAGAAAAATTTGACCTTGGTGATGCACTCGCTGATTCATCTACTTCAACTAATCAGCCAGCCTATAACGATGCATTGGTAGATAATATTGATGATAACAATCCTTTGATTGCTAACATTGATGATCCAGAACCACAAAATCCTGCTGTTGCCAATGTTGCCAATATTGACGGTACTGAGCCACAAGCTTCAAAACCTTTGTTGGATGATGTTACTATTTCAGACACTATTGATTTGGCAGCTATTGCATCAACAGTGGCAGGGGTAACTGGAGTAAAAGCTGATGAAGAAAAGACAACACCAAAAGTGTCTATGGCAGTTAATCGCCCATCTGCAGAAGACAGAATCTCTTCAGAGTCTGTTTCACCATCGCATAAGAGTGCCTTTGATGGTGACATTCCAGTTTACCGTCGTAAAGGTGTTGTTATCGGTGCTCTAGCAGTTCTTGCTTTAGCTATTATCGGTGGTAGCTATGCTCTTTATAAAGGAACACATAGCCAATCGGCGAAAACAACAAGCACAGCTTCTTCAGCAGTGACATCATCATCAAGCAAGGATACGTCAGCTGCTGATAATAAGGCCTTTGAAGAAATGTATAAGAATTTCTTCACAGATGACGAGCAAACGAAACTCGCTAATGATCAATTTGGTAAGTTATCAGATTTGGAAAAACTGCTCAAGAAATTGGAGAAAACCAAGTATTATGATGCAGCTAAGAAAAAATATGATAACTTGAAGAAACAAATTGAAGCTGTACAAAAGATTAACAGTCAGTTTGAGTCAGATGCTCTTGTAGATGGTAGCTATAATGCCTCTATTGCTGTTAAATCAGATGCTAACTTTAATAATCTTCCAGAAAGTGTAACAACAACTGGAAATGCGAGTCTCGACAGCACTGTCCAAGAAGCTATTAAGGGTGGTAAGACTCAGCTTGAAGAAAAAGCTAAGGCTGCGAGCGCAACATCTGCAGCGACAGCTGCTGCCAGCGCCAATACTGCTAGTCCTGCTGCACCTTCAGGTGATAACACATCTGGAGCAGCTTCTAATGGTGATGGTGCGGCCGCATCAAATACTTCTGGAGCGCAAAATGGAGCAGCTAATTCAGCAGATTCAGCAGGTTCAACTGGTGCGACTGGAGGAACTACTGGTGGCTCAGCTGCAGCTTCAACAGTTGTAACACGCGGAATCACAAATTATAACCCATCAATCCTTCAACGTAATCGCTCACGTGTGCCTTATAATGCAAACGTAGTAGCAGATACAAGTAACCCAGCTTGGACATGGGCTGATGGTGTTCTTGATAAGATTATCGAAACATCACACTCACGTGGTTACTTCTCAGGAGATAACTTCATCCTTGAGCCAGTCAACATCATCAATGGTAATGGTTACTACAACTTGTACCTTCCAGATGGAACTTACCTCTTCAGTATTAACTGTAAGACAGGTTACTATGTTGGTAATGGTTCAGGTCACTCAGATAAACTTGATTACGAATAATAATCTGCGACACTCCTTCGGGAGTGTTTTTTGTTTTATCTTGGTGAAGGCCTAGTTTATAAGGATTTTGTGCTATAATAGAGGGATAAGATAGGGGTGAATACTATGGCAAAATTGATGCCGGGTAGAGTCCGTAATGAGGGTATTGAACTTTTTGAAAAGGATCTCATTACCATTCATCAGGTCTCAGAAACTCAGTTGGATACAACAGTTGACCAACATCATTTAATTTATACACTCAATGATTCTGAAATCACGTGTGACTGTGATTATTTCGCTCAAAAAGGCTATTGTCCCCATTTAGCAGCGATTGAGTATTATCTAAAAAACGATAAAGAAGGCCAGCGTCTATTGGCAGAATTGGAAGAGGAACAAGAGTCCTCTCAGGGACAAGAGCGAGGACACTCTTTTGGTGGTTTATTTTTAGAAGGCCTTTCCCTAAATGAGGATGATACTGTTAGATATAGCTTGATGGTAGAGGGAGAGGAATCTACCTTTGGTTCAGAGATTTGGTGGAGTATACGTTTACGTCGCTTACCAGATGAACGTTCTTATGTTATTCGAGATATTCCTGCCTTTCTCAAACTTGTAGAGGCTGAGGGTTATTATCAGATAGGTAAGAACTATTATGAACCCCTATCGCTTATTCAATTTGATCAGGCTTCACAGGCATTTTTAGACTTCTTAGGACGGATGATTCCAGATGAAGCCAAGATTAATTTAGACTTTATTTTACCGAATAATGCACGTCATCTTTGTCTCCCCTACGGTTTTTTTGAGGAAGGTTTGAGACGGATGCAAGATTTGGATGGCTTTAGGTTTGAATGGGAAGGAACCGAATATCACCGACTTTTGGTTGAGGATTTGACTGCTGATTCCCATCTCTTCTCGTTTGATATTTCTGTCGAGCCTAAGATGATTGAATTGACTGTTGCTGAGAAGAATAGTCAGGCCTTTTTTAATAATCGTATTCTCTTTTATCAAGGTGTTTTTTATCGCTTGAATCGAAAACAACAAAAACTTTTGGTTGGTTTACGCTCTCTTCCAATCGGAAGCGATTTGAATAAGCATGTCAGCTTTAATCTTGATGAACAAGCCATCTTGGCTGCTAGTCTTTTTGATTTTAGGACTATGGGACCAGTTAAAGCTCCTAAAGCCTTTAATATCAAGGATTTTACACCGAGATTTCACTTTGACCTGAAAGGTGACAGTGAGGTTATACTTACATTAGCCTTTGATTTTGATGGTTTCCTAGTCCATAATCGACAAGAGTTGAGTCATTTAGGATTTACGAGTAACTATCGTCATGAGCAGGCTGTTTTCCGTTTGATGGCTAAGCATGAATTCACCCCTGATTTTCAGTCATCTAAACGATTAAGTAGCAGTCAAGAGCTCTATGATTTCTTTACGAATACTCTACCAGAATTTGAAAATACAGGGACGGTTCTGATTGGGCAGGAGTTGCGTGACTTACGGGTTGAACAGAGTCCACAGGTTCAGGTAGAGCGTCAGGGGAATTTATTAGATATTTCCTTTGATTTTTCAAGTCTTGACGATGAAGATGTGGATCATGCTTTAGCAGCTTTGATGGAAAGTTCGCCCTATTTTATCAATCGTAGTGGTCAGTTGATTGTTTTTGACGAAGCGACGCATCGTATTAGTGAGAGTCTCAAAACTCTAAGAGCTCGATATTCAGGGCAAGGTCACCTAGAACTAAATCAATTGACTGCCTATCAATTAATGGATGCTCTTTCAGAAAGTGATTCTGTTCGTTTTTCAAAAGATTTCCAACTCTTAACGCAACATTTGAGTAAACCAGAGACCTTTGATTTGCCAACTTATAAGGTAGAAGCTGACCTTCGTCCCTACCAGGAAAAGGGTGTTCAGTGGCTATCTATGTTGCATCACTATGGTTTTGGCGGTATCTTGGCCGATGATATGGGGTTGGGGAAAACCTTGCAGACCATTGCCTATCTCTCTGCACATTTAGAAGAAGAGCAACGAGTCTTGGTTTTGTCACCATCAAGCCTGATTTACAATTGGCAGGATGAGTTTAAAAAGTTCGCTCCTCAGTTAGATGTAGCGGTTTCTTATGGACTCAAGCCAAGACGTGATGACATCATTGCTGAAGACCACCAGATTATTATTACAAGCTACGCTTCCTTCCGTCAGGATTTTGATGCCTATAAGGCTGGTAAATATGACTATCTCATTCTTGATGAGGCTCAGGTCATGAAGAATACACAGACAAAGATTGCCCAATATCTACGTGATTTTTCTGTTCCACATTGCTTAGCACTATCTGGAACGCCTATTGAAAATCATTTGTTGGAGATTTGGTCTATTTTCCAAATTATTCTACCAGGACTTTTACCGGCTAAGAAAACTTTCCTTAAGTTAACACCAAAGGAAGTGGCTAGGTATATTTCTCCCTTTATTCTAAGACGTAGGAAAGAAGAGGTCCTTCCTGATTTACCAGATTTGATTGAAATCACTCACCAAAGTGAATTGTCAGATGCTCAAAAAGCTATCTATTTAGCGCAATTGCAACAGATGCAGCAAGGTTTAATTTCTGCAAGTGATCAGGAAATCAACCGTCGTAAGGTGGAAATTTTGTCAGGAATTACCCGCTTACGACAAATCTGTGATACCCCAGCTCTTTTTATGGACTATGCTGGAGATAGCGGAAAATTAGATAGCCTAAGAGAGTTGCTTAGTCAAATTAAGGAATCAGACCACCGTGTTCTTATCTTTTCACAATTTCGTGGGATGTTAGATATTACAGAGGGGCTCTTACAAGAATTAGGTATTTCCTCTTATAAGCTAATAGGGTCAACGCCATCTGATAGTCGTCAAGAGATGACCAGAGCCTTCAATCAAGGAAGTCGAGATGCCTTTTTGATTTCTCTAAAAGCAGGAGGAGTGGGACTGAATCTAACTGGTGCTGATACGGTTATTCTGATTGACCTTTGGTGGAATCCAGCGGTAGAAATGCAGGCTATTAGTCGTGCGCATCGTATAGGTCAGGAACAAAATGTCGAAGTTTACCGTTTGATTACAAGAGGGACTATTGAAGAGAAAATTCTTGAGCTTCAAGAAGGCAAGAAAAACCTGGTAACAACCGTCTTGGATGGCAATGAAAGCCGTGCCAGCATGACCGTTGAGGATATTAAAGAAATTCTTGGTATTGCAATATCTTAATTTGTTATATTTGATATTGAAATACTAAGAGGTAAAAATGCTACTAGGCAAATCTTTTGAATTAGGCTATAATAGAATATTGCAAGACGTATCTTCCCATTCCCGATTATTTATATTAAGATACGCATCATCTCGAAAATGAAAGGAAGTCTTTTATGCATCGCCAAAGACGACAATTTCCGCTGATTCCAGACGGGGAACCTTGCTTGCAAGAACCGGTCTCTATGCGCCTATACGAAAATGAAGATTTAATCACAAATATCCGTGGCCCTTACCAAGATAAGGACTACAATGATTTGTTGCCGAACTATGATTTCTTGTCAGCTAAGCCTAGCAATCGTAAGCAGGCTCCAAAACGAGTGGAGACACAAGAGGCTGGCATGACTTATGCTGAGGAAGCGCGTGAAAAGGCTAAGCGTGATGTACGTGAGAAACGCCAAAAATTCCTCCGCCAAGAAGTTCAACAAACCAAACATACTAATAGCCGTCAACTGACTGCTAAGCCTAAGGTAGAAGCTAAACCAAGCTTTGAGGCTACTGTTGAGCCAGCTGCTGTAACAACGGATAAAGGACCAGTGACAGCCTCTATCTTGGGAGCTCCTGTAAGTGCTATCAAGCGAACTTTAGCACCTAATGGGAAGCACTCAAAGATCCATCACTTGGCAAATCGTCTGCAACAAGATTCTTACATCTTGGCAGAAGTGGCTCCAACCTATCAACAGCCTAGTAACCCATCTCGTAAGAAGGTCAAGAAAAATAGCTATGACTTCTTGAAACGTAGCCAGGTTTATAATTACCCAGAACGTCAAACTTACCGTGAACACCGAGTTGCTCAAGAATTAAATTTGACGCATTTAGAAGACGCAAACTAATCGCAGTGCGATTGTAAGGAGAAACTATGTCAAAAACTTATCATTTTATTGGAATTAAAGGATCTGGTATGTCAGCTTTGGCTTTGATGCTCCACCAAATGGGACACAAGGTTCAAGGTTCAGATGTGGAAAAATATTACTTCACTCAACGTGGTCTTGAGCAAGCAGGTATCCCTATTCTTCCTTTCGATGAAAAAAACATCACAGAAGATGTTGAATTGATTGCTGGAAATGCCTTTCGTGAAGATAACAACGTTGAAGTTGCTTATGCAATTAAAAATGGCTACAGCTTTAAGCGTTATCACGAGTTCTTGGGTCACTTCATGGATCAATTCACTAGCTTTGGTGTGGCAGGTGCACATGGTAAGACTTCTACAACAGGTCTCTTGTCACATGTTATGAAAAATATCACCGACACGTCATACCTTATCGGTGACGGAACTGGACGAGGTTCTGCTAATGCACAATACTTTGTCTTTGAGTCTGATGAATATGAACGTCATTTCATGCCATACCACCCAGCATACTCAATCATCACTAACATTGACTTTGACCATCCTGATTACTTTACAAGTATCGATGATGTGTTCTCTGCCTTTGATGACTATGCTAAGCAAGTGCAAAAAGGACTCTTTGTTTACGGTGAGGATCCACACCTTCGTAAGATTACAGCCAATGCGCCAATCTATTACTATGGTTTCGAAGAAAATGATGACTTTATAGCAACAGACATTGTGCGTACAACGACAGGGTCTAATTTTAAGGTGAAACATGATGGACAAATCCTTGGAGAATTCCATGTGCCAGCCTATGGTCGTCACAATATCTTGAATGCAACTGCGGTTATTGGGACCCTCTATGTAGCTGGTTTCGACATGGACTTGGTTGCAGAACACCTTAAAACTTTCTCAGGTGTTAAACGTCGTTTCACAGAAAAAATTATCAGTGGTACTGTTGTCATCGATGACTTTGCTCACCATCCAACTGAAATTATTGCAACGCTTGATGCAGCACGCCAAAAGTACCCATCTAAAGAGATTGTTGCTATTTTCCAACCACATACCTTCACACGTACCATTGCTCTTCTTGATGAATTTGCTGAAGCTTTGAACGAAGCAGATGCTGTTTATTTGGCGCAAATCTATGGTTCAGCGCGTGAAGTTGACCATGGTGATGTTAAGGTTGAAGATCTTGCTGCTAAGATCAATAAACCGGCCAAAGTGGTTACAGTTGAAAATGTCTCACCTCTCCTTGATCATGACAATGCTGTTTATGTCTTTATGGGAGCTGGGGACATCCAACTTTACGAACGCTCGTTTGAAGAGCTCCTAGCAAGCTTGCAAACACACATGTAATATATTAAGGGCTGTAGCGATTTCGCTCAGCTCTTTCTCTTAATAGAAAGGAATTTAGTATGCTTATTCGACATGCCCGAGAGGATGATTGGGCTGATGTTGCCCGTATCGAACAAGATAATTTTTCACCTGAAGAGGCTGCAACTCCAGAGGCTATTGCGGAGCGTTTAAAGACGATTTGTGATACCTTTCTAATTGCTGAAATTGATGGCGTTGTAGCTGGCTACATTGAAGGGCCTGTGATTGCGGAACGTTATCTTACAGATGACTTGTTCCATAGGGTGGTTCCTAATGCTAGTCAAGGAGGCTTTATTGCAGTTACTAGTTTGTCTATCTCCAAAGACTTTAAAGGGCAAGGGATTGGTACAGCCTTGATTGCAGCGCTTAAGGATCTGGCTATCGCCCAAAAACGCCAAGGTATTAGTTTGACTTGCCATGATTACCTGATTGCCTATTATGAGATGAATGGTTTCACTGATGAAGGAGAATCAGAATCAAATCATGGCGGTAGCACTTGGTATAATATGGTTTGGGAGAATCCAGAAACCCATTGAATTCAGTGTTACGTTACTGTGACAAAGGACCAATTGATTTGCATTAACTGACTTTTTAAGATATAATGGCGTTTGTTACTATAGAGGAGGTATGCCTTGACGGACAAGTTTAATGAACACTCGGAATCTGCTGAAGATAGCCTAAGCTTTAAAGATCAGATTCTTCGAGATTTACAAGAAGCAACACGGCTCCGTTCTCTTCGCGAGGAGGAGCATAATAAAAGTGCAACTATGCCCGAGACACCACGTTCAACGTCAGCTGAGAGCGCTACAACACATAGTACATCAGCGTCCAATAAAGTAAGTAACCAAGATTTTAGTTCACATTCTGTTTCTCACAGTGCTTTCGCTAAATCTATGACTTCTGAGACAGCTCAAGATTCTCAACAAGATAGTGTTGGCTTGTTTTCTGTTTCTCAAGCTGAGTCTTTAGTGTCTGATGCTCATTCAAATGAAGCGTCTATTTCTAAAGAACCTATTGAGGAGGAGAGAAAGGTAAATATTCCTCAGGAGACTGAAACGTCGAAACGCCGTTTTAAACGTCCGGTTTGGGAAACTAGCCTTAACGAAGCATCTGAAGAGGAGTATATTCCTGCAGATGTTGCCAAGGAGCTCATTGAAGCTAAGTCTAACGAAGCTATTTATACAGACCCTAAAGAATTGGAGGCCAAATTGACCTCAGAACGTCAAAAAGAAGCATTCTTGCAGGAACATCATGCAACAAGTGACCAAGCGTCGCAAGAAAAGGTTCAATCAGAGATAGTGGCTGATGGTAATGAGGATGATGAGAGTATTTCTCTAGAACCCTCTGGAAAACCTAAGAAAAAGAAAGGTAAGAAAGTGAAGAAGAAAAAGTCTTTGCCAAAAGATGTTAAACAGGCTGACATTGTCGACGAAGAGCCGATTTCACGTTCTAACCGAAATCACAAACGCAATAAAAATAACCGTCGTGCTGGTAAAATTGCAAGAAATATTATTATCTTCTTGCTACTTATCTTGTCAGTAGCTGCATTCTTTGGTTATCGTTATGTTAGTGATGCTGTTGGCGCAAAAGATGTTAATTCAACTAAGTTTGTTAGTGTTGAAATTCCTGAAAATTCAGGTAGCAGTTATATTGGTCAACTATTGGAATCAGCTGGTGTCATTAAGTCTGGTAAGGTCTTTAATTACTATACCAAGTTTAAGAACATCTCAAATCTGAAAAGTGGTTATTACAACCTTCAGGCTAGCATGACCATGGATGAAATTATTGAGGCACTTCAGAAAAAAGGAAGTGATAAGCCTCAGGAGCCATCTCTTGGTACGGTCTTGGTCAAAGAAGGATACACCATTGATCAAATTGCTAAGGCAGTTGAAGTTAATTCCTCAGCGAAAAAAGGCAAAAATACATCAACTGGACTTAAGGCAAAAGATTTCTTGAAGCTGATGAAGGATGATGCTTTCATTACTAAGATGAAAGCGAAGTACCCAACCTTGTTGGCAAACCTTCCGAATTCTACGGATGCTAAGTATGTCCTAGAGGGCTATCTGTTCCCAGCGACTTATAACATTCATGATGATACGACGGTGGAATCTTTGGCAGAGGAAATGTTGTCTACGATGGATACCTACCTATCACCTTACTATGCGACGATTTCATCGAGCGGACACAATGTTAATGAGATTTTGACCCTAGCTTCTCTTGTGGAAAAAGAAGGAGCTACAGATGACGACCGTAAAAATATTGCGAGCGTCTTCTATAATCGTCTTAACTCAGACATGGCTCTACAAAGTAATATTGCAGTTCTTTATGCTCTTGGAAAACTTGGTCAGGAAACGACCTTGAAAGAAGATGCAACTATTGACACAAACATTGACTCCCCTTATAATGATTATGTTCATAAGGGGTTGATGCCAGGTCCTGTGGACAGCCCTAGTCTGTCTGCGATTGAAGCGGTTATCAATCCATCATCAACCAAGTACATGTACTTTGTGGCAGATGTAACTACTGGTAATGTCTATTTTGCTGAAAGCTATGAAGAGCATCAGCATAACGTTGAAACTTACATTAATAGCAAACTAAAAGATAAATAGTCTGATTGGCTCATTAAAATCAAGCAAACAAAGAGTGATTTTGAAAATAAAGCCAAGGGCTCAAAAAATAGGAAAGAGAAAAAAATGGCAGAAAAAACATATGTAATGACACAAGCGGAGAAAGAACAACTTGAAGCGGAATTGGAGGAATACAAACTCGTCCGTCGTCCAGAAGTTGTAGAACGTATTAAGATTGCTCGTTCTTATGGTGACCTTTCAGAAAACTCTGAGTATGAAGCAGCCAAAGACGAACAAGCCTTTGTTGAAGGACAAATTCAGATTCTTGAAACAAAAATTCGTTATGCGGAAATCGTTGATAGTGATGCTGTTGCTAATGACGAGGTTGCAATTGGTAAAACTGTTGTTGTTCAAGAAGTTGGTACAAACGACAAAGATACTTATCATATCGTTGGTGCAGCCGGTGCTGATATCTTCTCAGGTAAGATTTCAAATGAAAGCCCGATTGCTCAAGCCTTGATTGGTAAGAAAGTTGGCGACAAAGTCGCTATCGAATCACCAGCAGGTAGCTACTCTGTGGAAATCCTTAGTGTAGAAAAAACAGCCTAAGCGACTGTTGGAATTAAGGTGTTCAATATTTGAAACTAGTGGGAGTGAGACAAAACAGTTGTTCTGTCGCACTCCTTTTTTGGTTGTTGGCGCTATCAGGAATTAGGTTAGTCTGGATTAGTTTATAAGAAAAGCACTTTTGGAAAATTCCAAGAGTGCTTTGTAGCTTATTTACGATTTTGCTTACCGGCGTTACGGTTTTTCTTTGGTTTGCTCGCAATTGCTTGAGTATTTTTTGGTGTCACATCTTTACGCTTGCTTGGTGTTGTACGAGGTGCTTTTGGAGGGTTCTTTTTAAACTCTTCAGCAACTTTTTCTTTTAAGCGAGGTTTGATGATGTAGTTGGTAATCAACTGTTGGATAATAGAGAAGATACCACCAACGAACCAGTAGAGGATTACAGCTGCAGGTGAGCTAATACCAAAGAAGATCATCATGATTGGCATACTGTACATCGTCGCTGCCATTTGTTTACGTTGTTCTTCAGGAACTTGTTGAATAGACAACCAAGATTGGAAGTAGTAAAGCGCTGCGATGATGATAATCAATGGGAAGTCACGGTGACCAAGGTTAAACCAGAGGAAGTTATCCTTGAGTACACCAGGAGTGTAACGTGCTGCATAGTAGAGTGCTGAGAAGAATGGGAACTGAATCAATAGAGGAAGACAGCCGACACCGCCCATCAAGCTTAGACCGTTTTCACGCTGAGCTTGCATGAGTTCAGACTGGGCAGCCATTTTTTCTTCTTGAGTTTCAGCGTTGCGCAAACGTTCGTTAATTGGTTCTAAGATAGGCGCAAGGTATTCACGTTTTGCTGCTTGGTAGGCTGCGCTACGAGATTGGTGAAGACCAAGTGGCAAGATAATCAAACGAACAATGATGGTTACGAAGATAATGCCAAGACCAAATCCCAGATTTAAATTATGTGCGAAGTAGGTGATGACGTGGCTCATAGGGCGACCAAGTAGGTTCCAAACCCAACCAGTAGGATTACCAGACTTATCAAGGCTCACACATCCTGATAGAAAGAGAAGCATGCTGGCAGCAAGCCCCATCAGGGCTAGACGTTTTTGATTTTTATTCACAATATCATTCCTTTTGTTTTTTAGTTATACCTGTCTATTTTACCTTTTTTTAAGGAAGAGAACAAGTTAAAAACGGAGCTCCAACCTTAATTAGCCATGCGAAAATCGCTGTAATTAGGGAAGTTAGCCATGGTCACATCGACATAGGTTACTTTAGACCATTTTGAAGGTCCCTTTCGAACTTCTTGAATAAATTTAGCTAACTTAGAAGGGTTATCTGACTGAGCTAGAATTTCAACAGTACCGTCGTCGTTATTCCAAACCCGACCGCATATATCTCCAATATCTAGTGCTAGAGCATAGGTTGAATAACGAAAACCAACACCTTGGACTCTTCCTGAGACTAATAATCGTACTTTTTGCATGGTCCATGACCTCCTTTTGAAAGCTCTTTCTTTTAGTATAATCCTTGCTATAAAGTCGGTCAAGTCCAAGATTTATCAGGGGATTTCTGCTATAATGAGTGTATGGAAATCATTCAATCAAAGCAAAATGCTAGCATTAAGTCTGCTAGAAAATTATTGCAGCGTAAGCACCGTAAAACTAGCTATCTTTTAGAAGGATGGCATCTTTTTGAGGAAGCAAAGGCAAGCGGTGCCGAGATTCTTCAAGTTTTCGTACTTGAGGAAATGGCTGATCGTGTGGCTAATATGTCTAAGGTCAAGTTGGTTAGTCCAGAGGTGCTTAAGGAACTCTGTGAAACTCAGACACCTCAAGGGATTGTGGTAGAAGTTGCTAAACAATCTCAAGCCTTGCCAAAGTCTCTCTCAGGGAAATATCTGCTCTTGGAGGATGTTCAGGACCCTGGTAATGTAGGAACAATGATTCGAACAGCAGATGCCGCAGGTTATGACGGAGTCTTTTTGTCGGATAAATCAGCTGATATTTATAATCAGAAGACCTTGCGTTCTATGCAGGGAAGTCATTTCCACCTTCCAATCTATCGTGGACCAATTCTTGACATGGTTGAGGCTTGCAGAAAACAAGGTATACCCGTCTTAGCAACGACTCTTTCCGATGTTTCCGTTGACTATAAAGCAGTTAAGACAGATGGCAATTTTGCCCTAGTAATGGGAAATGAGGGTCAGGGAATTAGTCAGGAAATGGCTGAGTCTGCTGATCAACTCGTACATATTAGCATGCCAGGTCAGGCGGAGAGTCTGAATGTTGCTGTTGCAGCAGGAATTCTCATGTTTAGTCTCTAGGTCTCAAGGATGATTTTAGGAGAAAACAACTGACTTTTAAAGTAATTTTAAGTACTAGTGGTATAATGAAGAAGCATTAGAAACATTAATGAGGTATTATTATGAAACGACCAGAAGATGATAAAGAATTCATGGAAGTTGTGGGACATTTGATTTCTCATCCACGTTTTCAAAAATTGGATGGGATTGTACAGCACCATCATTCGACACGTTTAGAACACTCGGTTAATGTTAGTTACACCAGCTATAAGATTGCTAAAAAATTTGGCTGGGATGCCAAGAGTACAGCTCGAGGTGGTCTCTTACATGACTTTTTCTATTATGATTGGCGAGTGACTAAATTTAACAAGAGTCATGCTTGGGTACATCCACGTATTGCTGTTCGTAATGCCAGAAAGCTTGTTAATCTGAACAAAAAAGAAGAGGATATTATTCTCAAGCATATGTGGGGAGCAACGATTGCGCCGCCGAAGTATAAGGAATCTTATATTGTTACTATGGTGGATAAGTATTGGGCGGTTAAAGAAGCAGCGACACCCTTACGAAACCGAATCAAAAATCGTAAGTTTTTCCGTCGCAAGACTCTACAAAGCCACCACCAATAATTCATTATTTTTAGGAGATAACTATGGAATCAAATGCAATTTATACAACTAGTGATGCGGGTTTGAACCGCTTTTTCGGAAAGATTTATGGTCTTGTCGGTATGGGAGTGGGACTTTCAGCAGTCATCTCTTATCTGATGCTCTTCCCTCTTTCGCATCTTTTTGTCAATATTCTCATGAATTATTCTTGGGTTTACATGGCGGCACTCTTTTTAGAGTTTGGTTTGGTCTTTTTGGCTAGCGGTGCTGCAAGAAGGAATACACCTGCGGCTCTACCTTTATTTTTGGTTTATTCTGCTCTGAATGGATTTACACTTAGCTTTATCATCGTACAATATACGCAAGCCATTGTTTTCCAAGCTTTCCTTAGCACTGCCATTGTTTTCTTTATCATGGCACTTATCGGAGTTACCATTAAGCGAGATCTATCAGGCATGGCCAAGTTCCTTATGGCAGCCTTGATTGGGATTATTGTGGCTAGCTTGATTAATTTTTTCTTTGCAAGTAGCATGATGAGTTTTGTGATTAGTATTGTATCAATTCTTATTTTCTCAGGTTTAATTGCCTACGATAACCAGATGATTAAGAAGGTTTATTATGGTACCAATGGTCAGGTCACAGATGGATGGGCAGTTTCTATGGCACTTAGTCTTTACTTGGATTTCATTAACTTATTCTTGAATATCTTGCGACTCTTTGCTAGACGTAATTAGTAAAAAAAATCAGCCAGATGGCTGATTTTTTTACTGTCTAATAGTTTTTTGTGAGTGTTCCTTGCTGACCTGTGTAAGCGTAGAAGAGTGGATAGTAATCCCATTTTCCCACATAGCTATCTTTATCTGGGAAAGCCCACTTGTCGTCTTTTTTAGTAAGCTCGACTGAGTAATTATCAAAGATATTTGTACCTTCAGTCTTTGGTGCTGATGGACTTACTTCTTTGATTGAATTCGGTAGGTAAGTTTCCATGTAGAATTGTCTTGTCAGTTGGTCGACATTTCCAGCGTTAGCACCATTGCTTTGTAGGTAGTTTTTAAGTTCGTCTGTGAGATTTGGGTGATTAGCACCATAGGCATCGTCTGCAGCTTTCATACTGATAGTTGACATGCTGACATTGAATTCTGCCTTATCTTTAGCGACGATAATGTTGTCAACAGTGTAGCTGCCGCGTTCACGGTTAGCTGTTTGAACCCAACCAAAAACTTTTGGAACTTCATCACCGGTTGGTTTGATGTTATCAGTTGCATCATAGCTGTATTGAAGGCTATCTGAGAAATATTGGTTAAGTTCGCCCTTAGCTTTGTCCAAGTCGTTAGAAACAAATTTGCTGTAGTCTTTGCTTTCGCCACCTAGAAGAACTGCGTTGAAATAAGCATCAACAGCCTTTTTAACATTGGTAGTTGTTTTACCATCGAAATCTTTTAGGTTAGTAGAAACAGTTTGTCCTTCTGTCTTCTCATCCTTTGATTCAAAATAGAGTTTATAGCTTTCGTCGTTGTTAACTTCGAAAAAGAGTGAGACAGTTTTGTAGTCGTCAGCTTCAAGCTTTCCAAAGTCATCTGTAGCATCCTCTACGTTCTTATTTTTGTTGAAGAGAGTAGGGAGATCACCTTTGTCGATCTTGCTTGCTGTGACTTTTTTACCATCTTTATCTTTGAGGTAGAATTGTTTAGCAGATGTGTTGAGCTCATTTTCCATATCTTCCGAAGTATTCTCGAGTTTGAATGAGACTTCGACTAGGGTTTGGTCATCCTTGAGCTTGAGGTCGCTTCCTGACATATAGACAATATCGTTAACAGAAAGCTTGGCATCAAGTTTTGGCTTGGCACATGCTGAGAGTGTTAAGATGGCTGCTAGAGCAAGAGCCCCAGAGTAAAGATATTTTTTCATAAATAATCCCCCGTTATTTTATTTAGGTTATAGGTCTATTGTATCATGAAATATGCCTTGAGATTATTAGAAAATTGGGTTTCAAGCCTTTTCTTATGCTATAATAGGATTACTATTGTAAAAAAATGGAGAATAAAATGACAAAAACACCTTTTATTACAGCTGATAAACTTGAACAAATCACTGCAGAATTTCCCACACCTTTCCATCTTTACGATGAAAAAGGGATTCGTGAAACAGCACGTGCAGTTAATGCAGCTTTTTCGTGGAATCCAGGTTTTAAAGAATTCTTTGCTGTAAAGGCCACACCTAATCCAGCAATCCTCAAAATTTTGAAAGAAGAAGGGTGTGGTGTCGATTGTGCGACCGATACAGAGCTTGTCATGAGTAAGAAAATTGGTTTTGATAGTAGCGCGATTAGCTTTACATCTAATGATACACGTGCAGAAGAGTTTGTTTACGCGCGTGATATTAATGCGACAATTAACCTTGATGCTTACGAAGATATCTTTTTCTTGGAAGAGGCTGCAGGGCTTCCTGAAACCCTTTCTTTGCGCTTTAACCCAGGAGGTGTCTTCTCTCTTGGTACTGATATCATGGATCATCCTGAAGAATCAAAATTTGGGATGACTAAGGAACAACTCTTCAAAGGTTATGCCTACCTTAAAGAAAAAGGAGTGAAATCATTCGGTTTGCATGCTTTCCTAGCGTCAAATACAGTAACGAATGAGTATTACCCAACCTTGGCTGCTCAACTCTTTGAATTGGCGGTAGAAATCAAGAATGAACTTGGAGTTAGTCTTGACTTTATCAATTTATCAGGTGGTGTTGGGGTAGACTACACACCGGCTAATAAGCAAAATGACATTGCTGTTATCGGTGAAGGGGTTCATGCTAAATTTGATGAGATTCTTGTTCCGAATGATCTTGGACACATTAGTATTTACACTGAACTTGGACGTTTCATGACAGCACCTCATGGCCTTGTTGTTACTAAGGTTCTTCATATTAAGGACACTTATCGTCGTTACGTTGGTGTAGATGCTTCTGCGGTTAACTTGCTTCGTCCAGCTATGTACGATGCCTACCACCACATCACGAATATGACTAATCCAGATGGTGACACTCAAGTAGTTGATGTGACAGGTTCTCTTTGTGAAAATAATGATAAGTTTGCTAAGAACCGTGAATTGCCAGAAGCTCGTATTGGAGATACCTTGGTTATCCACGACACAGGTGCACATGGTTTCTCAATGGGCTACAACTATAATGGACGTCTTCGTTCTGCAGAAATTCTCTACCAAGAAGATGGAACGGCTCGTATGATCCGCCGTGCAGAGACGATGAATGATTACTTTGCTACTCTTGATGGTTTTGATTTTGACATTTAACAAAAAATAAGCTAGGCCTTAAAGGCCCTAGCTTATTTTACTTTAATGATTACAGCTTCAAGAATGATATCGGCTAACTCCTCAGGGGATTCGACACAGCCTTCTTTGAGCCAGAGTGTTAAAATGGTAACAATAGTGCTAACATAAATTTCCAATGAATATTTGGCAGGAATATGATAGCTTTGTTCCATGAGCTCTGTAACATTTTCGATATCAGAGTTAAGGATGGTCTCGATAATGAATTCACGAATCATCTCATTGATGTTTGGAATGTGTGTCATTAAGGTGAGACAGAGCTTTTGATTTTCCTTAAGATATCTTAGCATTTCAGTAACAACACCCTCTTGGTAGGTCATGTCTTCCTGAAGAATACTTGAAACTTTATCTAAAATCTTTGAGAAGGTTGTTTCAACCAAATCTTCTTTATTTGAATAGTAGTAGTAGAAAGTTGGTCTGCTGAGATTTGCCTTCTTGATGATGTCTGTGATGCTGATTTGTTCGAGTGAACTCTCTTCTAAGAGTTCAATAAATGCGTTGACAATTTTTCGTTCGGAAATAGTTGCTTCCTTGAGCATAAATAAACCCCTTTATATAAACATAATAATAATTCCACAACTTATATAATAACCTATTTTTTTTCTAGAAATCTTACAAGTCCTTTACAGTTGTAAGTGAAAAATACTGAAACTCTCATTTTATCGATATTTTAAACGAAAAAACTTTTTTTCTATACGTTTTTAAGAACCAACGTCTTATTTGTCAGTAGGGTCCATTTTTGCTATAATATAAGGTAAATCAACGTTATAGGAGAATTAAATTTATGAACACCGTCCTTTGGATTATTCTTGTTTTTGTAGCCCTTTTGGGTGGTTTTTATGGAGGCGCATACTTTGCCCGCAAACAAATGGAGAAAGAATTGGCTGAAAATCCTCGTTTGAATGTGGACGCTGTTCGTACCATGATGTCAGCTGCGGGTCAAAAGCCAAATGAAGCAAAAGTGCGTCAAACATATAACCAAATTATCAAACAACAAAAACAAGCACTTGCAGATAGCAAGAAAAAGAAAAAATAATGGTGGGGAGCTGGGACGTGAATCTCAGCTTTTTACATGTAACCTAGGGGATAAGGAGGCAAGATGGATAATCGACCTATAGGATTTTTAGATTCTGGTGTCGGAGGACTGACGGTGGTACGTGAACTTAAACGTCAGTTGCCTCACGAGTCTATTGTTTATATTGGTGACTCTGCTAGGGCGCCGTATGGTCCTAGACCAGCAGAACAAATCAGAGAGTATACCTGGCAGTTGGTTAAATTTCTTCTGACCAAAGATGTAAAAATGATCGTTATTGCTTGTAATACGGCAACAGCAGTAGTTTGGGAGGAAATCAAAGGAGCCTTGGATATCCCAGTGCTAGGTGTGGTTTTGCCTGGTTCTAGTGCTGCCATTAAGTCTAGTCAATCGGGTCATATTGGCGTCATTGGGACTCCTATGACGATTGCCTCTAACATCTATGAACAAAAAATTAAGCATCTGGCACCACAAATGAATGTCTTGAGTTTATCTTGTCCTCGCTTTGCCCCTATTGTTGAATCCAATGAAATTAACTCAAGTGTGGCTAAAAAGATTGTTTATGAGAGCATGGCACCTTTAGTCGGCAAGGTAGATACCTTGGTTTTGGGCTGCACCCATTACCCACTTTTACGTCCTATCATCCAGAATGTTATGGGGCCAAGTGTCAAGCTAATTGATAGCGGAGCTGAAACAGTTCGTGATGTTTCCGTTTTGCTCAATTATTTTGAAATTAATCGTAGCCGTGAAGTCGAAGACAAGACGGAAGAATATTACACCACAGCTAGTGTGCTTGGTTTTAAAGAAATCGCAGAACAATGGCTGGGTGAAGAAGTTGCTGTCCAACATGTCGATTTGGACAAGGAGTTAGAAAATGACTAAATCAATTTTAGAATATAAAGACGAACAAGACTGGTATTTGGCTAGTTTTGGAAGCTACAATCACTTGACTTGTTTTGGTGGTGATGAGGCCTATGAACAATTTGTTGACCTTTTCCAAGCCTTGACTAACGTTTTGGCTGTTAGTGGTTTCCAGTTACATATTGCTAAACATTCTTCAGACCTTCGCTTGGTATCCTTTATTTTGGATTGCTTGAAAGAGCAAACTGGTCGAGACCTAGCTGTTACGCCACATCAAGGGGCCTTGGTAGTTAGTGAAGGAGATAAGCTTGTCTATGTTCATGTGCCTAGAGAAGGTGTCACCTTGAGTGATTTCTTTGGTTCTGATAACAAATCAGATTTTGGTGATATCCTATTGATTGCGACACGCAATGAAGGAAAAACTAAGGAATTTCGTAAACTATTTGGAAAACTAGGCATTAAGGTAGAGAATCTTAATGATTATCCAGACCTTCCTGAAGTTGCTGAAACAGGTATGACCTTTGAGGAAAATGCACGCTTGAAGGCGGAGACCATTTCTGAATTAACTGGTAAAATGGTCCTTTCAGATGACTCTGGTTTGCAGGTAGATGTTCTTGGAGGCTTACCAGGTGTTTGGTCTGCGCGCTTTGCAGGCCCTGATGCCACAGATGCTGAAAATAATGCTAAATTATTGCACGAGCTCGCTATGGTGCTTGATGATAGCAAACGTACGGCGAACTTCCATACAACCCTAGTTGTTGCAGCACCTGGACGTGATAGTTTGGTTGTTGATGCCGACTGGAAGGGTTATATTGGCCGAGAACCTAAAGGTGACAATGGTTTTGGTTATGATCCTCTCTTTTTAGTTGGTAATACGGGTAAAACAGCAGCAGAGCTTTCTGCAGAAGAGAAAAATGAACAATCTCACCGTGGACAAGCTGTTAAGAAACTTATGGAGGTCTTCCCAGCATGGCAGAACAAACAATAATCGTAATGAGCGACTCCCATGGGGATCGTGATATTGTAGCAGATATAAAAAATCGTTATCAAGGAAAGGTGGATGCCATTTTCCACAACGGAGATTCGGAGTTAGAATCAAGTGATCCTGTTTGGAAAGGTATCTATGTAGTTCGAGGAAACTGTGATTATGATTCAGGTTATCCAGAACGTTTGGTCGTTAAACTTGGAGATGTGATTATTGCACAAACACATGGTCATCTCTATGGCATTAATTTTACCTGGGACAAGTTAGATCTTTGGGCGCAACAAGAGGATGCTGATATTTGTCTTTATGGCCACTTGCATGCGGCAACAGCTTGGCGAAATGGTAAGACAGTGTTTATCAATCCAGGTTCTGTTTTACAGCCACGTGGGCCTATACATGAGAAACTTTATGCAAAGGTGATTATAAACGATGCAAAAATTCGTGTGGAATATTACACACGTGACCATGAACTTTATTCAGAACTTACACAGGAATTTGAACGATGATTGCTAAAGAATTTGAAGATTTTTTGTTGGCTCGTTTAGATAATTATTTAATTCCATCAGATCAGGTTGCTATTTTTATTGATAGTCATAACGCTAATCATGTGGTTTTGCTTTTGACGAGTAACGGTTATTCGCGCGTTCCCGTTTTGACTAAGGATAAGCATTATCTTGGGACCATATCTTTGACAGATATTAAGCGTTATCAAGATGAACATAACTTGCAAGAGTGGGAGATGGTTAACCATGATATCGGGCCGATGACATCAGATGTCGTGGAAACAGTGGAAGATAATGCTAATCTAAACGAGGTAATGCATAAGCTAGTTGATAATCCTTTCCTTCCTGTGGTTGATAGCCAAGGTATTTTCAAAGGAATTATCACACGAAAATCGATTCTAAAGGCGGTTAATAGCCTCTTACATGACTTTACACATGACTATATCATCATTCCAAAAACAACTGACAACTCAGATCACTGATTTTCTGTCTACTAAGGTCATTTCAGAGAGTTCAAAGCAAGCTTATGCTTATGATCTTAAGCAGTTTACAACTTTGATTTCAGGACAAATTGATCAAACCACTTTAAAGCTCTATGAAAACCAACTCAAGGAATGGAAACCATCCGTACAAAAACGTAAGCGCTCTGCGGTCAATCAATTTTTACTATATCTCTATCAAAAGGGTGAATTAGCGAAATTTTTCAAACTATCAGAGATGGTAACGCTACCTTCTCAGGAGGATAAGTTGCAGATACTGGATCTTTCGTCGCTTTACGAGGGACGTGAAGGGGCTGGGAAACTGGCCTGTCTGCTGATTCTAGAGTTGGGGCTCTTGCCTTCAGAGATTTTGGAGTTGGACTGGTCCGATATCGACTTGGATTTTGGTGTTGTAACTGTGGCCAAGGGAACGACTAAGCGTGTTCTTAGACTTGAAGCAGATTTGAAACAGTATTTGTTGGCTATTAAAGATGTGAACAGTCAGGGATTGCTTTTGGGTAAGGTCTATACTCGACAATGGCTGTATAAGCAAATCCAGACTTATGTTATTGACTGTGGCTTATCGAATGTGACTGCTCAAGTCTTGCGTCAGCAATTTATTCTTAGACAAATTGAAAAGGGAACGGGCGCCTTTGAACTTGCTCGTTTACTGGGACTAAAAAGTCCAGTGACCTTGGAGAAATACTATAAAATCTAATGGATATTAAGTTAAAAGATTTTGAGGGGCCACTGGATTTGTTGCTCCATCTGGTTTCTAAGTATGAGGTAGATATTTACGATGTCCCCATTGTTGAGGTTATTGAGCAATACTTGGCTTATTTAGCAACCTTGCAAGCCATGAAGCTTGAAGTTGCTGGGGAATATATGCTTATGGCTAGTCAGCTCATGCTGATTAAGAGTCGTAAGCTTCTGCCGACAGTGGTGGAAGCTGAGCCAGAAGCAGATGATCCAGAACTAGAGCTCTTGAGTCAGTTGGAAGAATATGCACGCTTCAAAGCAGCTAGTCAAGAGTTGGCTAAGCAGCATGAAGTGCGGGCTCAGTATTTTTCAAAACCAAAAGTTGAATTAGTTTATGAAGATGTGACACTGAATCAGGATAAGACCATTCAAGACATTTTCTTGGCTTTTTCAAAAATCATGACTGAAAAGCAAGAAGAAATTCGGCGAAACCACACGACCATTGCGCGTGACGATTATAAAATTGAAGACATGATGCTGATTATTGAGGAAGCATTTGGCTCAAAAAATGAGCTATATCTGGATGAACTTTTCACAGATGCTAAAGATATGAATCAAGTAATCACCCTCTTTTTGGCAACTCTTGAATTGATTAAGGTACATCGCATATCAGTACAACAGGAAACAATTTTTGGCACAATCACACTAAGAAAGGAATGGACGAATGAGTAGTCACTTAGCACGATTAGAAGCTTTACTTTTTGTGGCTGGTGAAGATGGTCTTAGTCTACGTACCATGGCACAGCTTTTGGAAATGCCAGTGACGGGTCTGACTCAGTCTTTGGAGAAATTGCAAGCTAAGTACGAGGCAGATGAGGATTCAGCTCTGTGTTTATTGGAATCATCAAATACTTATAAGTTAGTGACTAAACCAGATTTTGCAAGTCTCCTTCGTGACTATTCTAAAACGCCCATTAACCAGAGTCTATCACGAGCGAGTCTTGAGGTCCTCTCTATAGTTGCGTATAAACAGCCCATTACTCGCGCTGAAGTCGATGACATTAGAGGTGTTAATTCTAGTGGTGCTATTGCTAAACTTCAGGCCTTCGATCTTATTCAAGAGGCTGGTAAAAAGGATGCTGTCGGTCGTCCTAACCTATATGCGACTACTGATTATTTCCTAGACTATATGGGCATTAACAGTTTAGACGAGCTTGTGGCGATTGATCAACTAGAACTTGAAGATCAAGAAACGAGTCTCTTTAGGGAAGATGCTTCAGAGGAGCTTGAGGACTTGGACAATTAAGAGTAAACCTTGTTGAAACTAATCATTAAAAATAAAGAAACATAGCAGAGATGCTAGGTAGAAAGGATACAGCTTAAGCTGTAGAAAAAGAATGCGAATTAATAAATATATTGCCCACGCTGGTGTGGCCAGCCGTCGTAAGGCTGAGGAACTGATTAAAGAGGGTCGTGTGACCCTAAATGGTAAGACCGTTACGGAATTGGCAACAATTGTCAAAAATGGTGATATTGTAGAGGTAAATGGTAGCCCAATTTATAATGAAGAGAAGGTCTATTATCTTCTTAATAAACCACGAGGGGTTATTTCTTCGGTATCTGATGAGAAAAATCGTAAGACGGTGATTGACCTCATGCCCCACGTTAAGGAACGTATCTATCCTGTTGGTCGTCTTGACTGGGATACGACGGGGCTTCTTATTTTGACTAATGATGGTGACTTTACCGATAAGATGATTCACCCACGTAATGAGATTGACAAGGTTTATTTGGCGCGTGTCAAAGGTATTGCAACCAAGGAGAACCTTCGTCCTTTGACTCGTGGTGTTGTCATTGATGGTAAGAAAACAAAACCAGCACGTTACAATATTATCAAAGTAGACCATGAAAAGAACCGTTCAGTTGTTGAATTGACAATTCATGAAGGGCGTAACCACCAGGTTAAGAAAATGTTTGAATCAGTGGGCTTGCTTGTTGATAAGTTGTCACGTACGCGTTTTGGTACCCTTGATTTAACAGGGCTTCGCCCAGGTGAATCACGCCGTCTGAATAAGAAAGAAATCAGTCAGCTTCATAACGCTGCTGTCAATAAGGTTAAATAATGAAAAGATTTCTGATTGCCTTAGTAAGGGCTTATCAGAGATGGATTTCTCCCCTATTTCCACCCTCTTGCCGTTTTCGTCCAACTTGTTCGGTTTATATGATCCAAGCAATAGAAATGCACGGTTTAAAGGGAGTTCTTATGGGAGTTGCCCGTATCTTAAGATGTCACCCTTTATCAGAGACTGGCGATGATCCGGTGCCAGATTATTTTAGTCTAAAACGTAATAAAACTCCTTTGGATAAATGAATCCAAAGGAGTTTTTCTATGCTTAAGTTTTTGACCAAGTTTTTGGCAGGAAGAGGAGTAGTAAAGGATAAATTTCCAAACGTCCTGCAATCATAGCAAATCCCATGATAAGCTTAGACAAAGGACTGAAAATAGCAAAGCTATCACTCGTTCCAAGTAAAGGTCCAATATTGTTAAAGGTTGAAGCAGCAGCGCTTGTCACAATCAAGAGGTCTTGATTATCCAGTGACAAAACAGTGACTAAACTTAGTATAATGAGTACATATACAGCTAGATATTTAAGAACACTGTGCTGGGTTTCTTTATCGAGAACACTTCCATTAATATGAAGTGACAGGATACGATTAGGATAGAGGCTAGCCAGAGTCTGATTTCGTGCAATCTTAGCAATAATCATAGCACGGATAACCTTGAAACCACCGGCAGTAGAACCTGCTGATCCCCCGATAAACATCAGGAGGAGTAGGATATACTGAGAAAAGAGTGGCCATTTGGTAATATCCGTTAGACCAAAACCGGTTGTTGTGATGATAGTTGACACTTCGAAAAATGAGTATTTGAAAGAGTCAGCCAAATTGTGGTAAATCCCAAAAATATTGAGGAAAATCAAACCTGTTGAAATAGCCACAATCGCAAAGTAGGTACGTAGTTCTTCATCTTGGAAGAAAAACTTGATTTTGCGAAGGAGGATATAGAAATAAAGGTTGAAGTTAACTCCAAAGAGTAGGGTACCAACAGTAACCACATAGGTAATCAGATCACTGTGGTAATGGGCGATAGAGTCATTATAGACAGCAAATCCCCCAGTACCTGCGCCCCCCATAGCAGTGATGATACTATCAAAGATTGGCATACCGCAAAGCCAGAGAATAACAGCAAAAATAACAAACATAGTCAGATAGATGATGTAAAGAATCTGAGCTGTATTTTTGAGCTTGGCAACGACTTTACCAAATACTGGACCAGGCACCTCTGCACGCATAACCTCATGGTGACCATTTTTACTGTTGTTCATGATGGCTAGGGCAAAGACCAATACCCCCATCCCTCCAATCAAGTGGGCGAAGCTTCGCCAGAAAAGTAGGGAGTGGGTAAGTACTCCAGTATCTGTAAGAATAGTAGCCCCCGAGGTTGTGAAACCAGAGCTCATCTCGAAAAAGGCATCAATGACACTTGGGATCTGACCAGCAAAGACGAAGGGCAATCCTCCAAAGAAGGACCAGAGCACCCAACAGAGGGCTACAATAAGCATTCCTTCTTTGGTGTAAATATGGTAGTTCTTTGGTTTAAAGAGAGTACCAAGCACCCCGAGAAAGAGGAGAATCCCCATCGTACCCAAGATGCTGGCAAATACTTTAGCATCTTCTTGATAAATAAGAGCGACGATAAGTGGCACAACCAAGAGAGCAGCCTCAATCAGTAGGAGCTTGGCAATAAGAAAACGGACAATAGATCGATTCATGGCAGCTTACCTCTTCAACAAGTCGTAAATGTGAGTTATATTTTGTAAGAGTGTAACAACCACGATTTTATCCCCAATAGCGAGTCTGTCTTCTCCTGTTGGGAAAATAGATTTTCCATTGCGGATAATAGCAGCGATAAGGACACCGTTAGCAAATTCAAGCTCAGAAAGTTTCTTTCCGGCGATTTTGTTATTTTCTTTAATTTGGAATTGCAAGGTTTCGATACGACCATTAGCCACATGGTGAAGGGCATCCAGACTAGAGTCTTTGGCATTAAAACGCCCGCGTACAAAGTGCATTACAGTGTCAACAGCGATACTCTTAGGAGTGACAATTGTTGTTGTCTCACGTGGATCGATAATCTCTAAGAGACTAGTACGGTTAACCTTAGTAATATTCTTATGAATACCAAGGCTTTCGAGGAACATAGAGGTAATGATATTTTCCTCATCGACTCCGGTTAGGGTAGCTACGGCATCGTAACTGGCTGTACTTTCCTCGAGAAGAAGGTCTTTAGCAGTACCGTCACCTAAGATAACAGAAACTTCAGGGAAGACCTGACTAAAGGTTTGCGCACGGTCCATTTTTTGCTCAATCAATTTGACCTTAATACGATTGTTTTTCAAGATATTGAGCAAGTAGTAGGAGATGCGCCCAGCACCAATCAACAAGAGTTTTTTGATGCTTTTTGGCTTGATGTAACTGTGGAAAAGTGCCATATCAATACGTTTACCAGTGACATAAATCTTATCCCCAATTTGCATGGTAGCATTTCCATCTGGAATGATGAGTTCACCCTGACGGTGAATCGTACAAACTAGAATATTGCCGAATTTCCTACGGAATTGTTCCATTGTCATACCAGATAATTGGCTATTTTCAGTAACTTTAAATGCCATAAGAATAACGCGTCCATTAGCAAAAGTTTCAACTGATAGGGCGTTTGGAAATTCAACTGTATTGGCAATATAGCGAGCGGTTAAAAGTTCAGGGTTAACTACTAATGAGAATCCAAGAAAGTTTTTGTCTTTGAAATAAGCATTAGAGTATTCTGGGTTACGTACGCGAACAACAGTTTCTTTGGCACCCATTTGTTTAGCCAGAACTGCTGAAATCATATTCACTTCATCTTTATCAGTCATCGCGATAAAGACGTCACAGTTGCTAACTTCGGCTTGTTCCAAAATTTTAAAATTAGCTCCATTTCCAGCAAAGCCCATAACATCATAGCGTTTGCTGAGGCGTTTGAGGACCTCTTCCTTTTCTTCAATTAAAATAACATCGTGCTTCTCTTCAACAAGAGAACGACAGAGTGCGGTACCGACTTTACCGGCACCTACGACAATAATACGCATGAGTTACCTCCAAATAATCATTACTATGATACTCTATTTTAGCGGAAAAATCATCCTTTTCAGCTAGCTTTATCAACTATTCCTATTTAAGTGAATAAAGGTGAAATTTTTCTTTAAATAGTATTGACTTTTAGACCAGAAGTGCTAAAATATATTCAAAGATTCGTTATTTTAAATCTAACCTGTCATGATTTAAGCTAATGAACGTCCACAACCATGTCGTCTGCTGAGCTTGACTCCGGGCGACATGGTATTTTTTATGTCTAGGAGAATTGAGATGTCACGTAATCATATTGTCTTGTTTGAACCTCGTATTCCACAAAACACCGGAAATATTGCACGTACCTGTGCAGCGACTAATAGCCCTCTTCATATCATCCGTCCTATGGGCTTTCCAATTGATGACAAGAAAATGAAACGTGCAGGTTTAGACTACTGGGATAAGCTTGACATCACTTATTATGACAATTTGGCAGATTTCATGTCTAAAAATCAAGAGGGTCGTTTGCATTTAGTCACGAAATTTGCGGATAAGACTTATTCAGAAGAGGCCTATGCCGATGGTGAGGACCACTATTTTATGTTTGGTCGTGAAGATACAGGCCTACCTGAAGATTTTATGCGTGAGCATCCTGAAAAAGCTATTCGTATTCCGATGAATGATGAACATGTGCGTAGTCTAAATGTGTCCAACACTGTTTGTATGATTGTTTATGAAGCGCTTCGTCAGCAACAGTTCGAGGGGCTAGAGCTGAGTCACCGTTATCAGCACGATAAATTAAAATAGATACTTCATTTTGTTTTAAAAGAATAATTATAGTCATTGACTATCAACAGATTAGAAATCCATAATTTGAAAACCTTGTCACCAAGGTTTTTTTATGTTATCCTTAAAAGGTCTTCAGGGCAGGGTGAAACTCCCGACCGGCGGTGATTCTTTGGATAAGTCCGCGAGCGCAAGCTGATGAGGTGTGATTCCTCAACCGACAGTATAGTCTGGATGGAAGAAGACCAGTCTTTTTGCGTAGGCTTTTTTTGGCATGGGCAAATCCATTGGGAACTTCTTTCAAATTGTTAAAATTTGGAGGAATTTTTTTATGATAAACACACGTAAATTGGCTTACATTGCCATTTTATCTGCAGTTTCATTCTTGTTGCTTTATTTTTCATTTCCATTGATTCCAGCAGCAGATTTTTTGAAGGTTGATTTTTCAATCCTTCCTGTTCTTATTGCCTTGGTCATCTTTGATTTTAAGAGTGCCATCGGTGTTCTCTTGCTTCGTTCATTGTTGAAGCTCTTGCTAAACAATGGTGGACCAGGATCAATGATTGGACTTCCTATGAATTTTGTTGCTCTAGGCGTCTTTGTTTGGGGCCTAAGCTATTTTTGGAAGAAAAATCAAACAAGCAAGAATTATATTCTTGGTTCTGTTTTAGGAACTGCTTTGCTTACAGTTGCTATGGTTATTCTTAACTATATTTATGCAGTACCACTCTATGCTAAATTTGCCAACTTTGATATTGCGCAATTTATAGGTCTCTATAAATACCTTTTCGCTATGGTAGTACCTTTCAATTTACTTGAAGGATTAATTTTTGCAGTAGCCTTTGCTTTAATTTATGCTCCACTTAAGTCTATTCTAGTAAAATTATAAATATGAAACACACACACACACATTATATTTATGCTTCTTTTGCCTTATTGTTATTTGTTGCTCTCGGTTATTTGGTTAAGTTCTACCCTGAAGTCTTGACAGGATTTGATAGCAACATTCAAACTTGGGTTCGAGGAGGCTTACCAGCAGGATTGACACGCTTTTTTAAAACTATTACCATGCTTGGGAATACGCCTGTACAGGCTATTATTGCAATCGTAGCAGTCATCTGGCTTTATCTACGTCAGTATAAATCAGAAGCTATCTTTGTGGGAGCCAGTGGGCTTCTCGCTAGTATCTTGATTGTAAGTTTGAAGTATATTTATCAGCGTCAGCGTCCATCAATTACGCATTTAGTGCATGCTAGTGGTTATTCTTTCCCTAGTGGTCATTCTTTGGGAACTTTTATGATTCTTGGAGCAATTGCCATTGTCCTTGCTCAGCGTTTGGAGAAAAAAGAATCTAAAATAGTAGTTTATGCTATTACTGGACTTCTTATTTTCCTTGTTGGACTTTCGCGTATTTATGTGGGTGTGCATTATCCAACAGATGTTTTAGCTGGCTTTACCTTAGCCTTTGGGTTGCTTAATGCGATTTATCCAACTTATGACCGCATTCGCTTTGAATGGCGATTCCAAAGTAAACAGAAATAAAAAAACATGTAGTTTTGAACTGCATGTTTTTTTGATGCAAAGGAAGGGCCTTCATATATAAAATGTATAAAAATAGCTTTTTTTGACTATTATTCTGTTAAAATCATATTAACTGTATATTAATTATATTACAGTTATGATATAATATTTTTAAATTTTTGAAATAAAGGAGAGTCTCTTGAACATAAAAGACAGCATTGGACTAAGAATCAAAACTGAGCGTGAACGTCAGCAGATGTCACGTGAAGTGCTATGTTTAGATGGTGCGGAATTAACTGTGCGTCAGTTAATTCGCATTGAAAAAGGGGAGTCACTCCCGTCTTTGGATAAATTATCTTATATTGCAAAACGTCTAGGAAAAAATATGTCTGATCTATTGGATCATGACAATATTACCATTCCTGACGAATATTATGAGATGAAGAATCGTTTGATTAAGTTTCCAACGTACAGAAACCCAGAAAGAATAAAGTCTAAACTTGCCTTAATTGAGGAAGTCTATGAGAAATTCTTTGAACTTCTTCCAGAAGAAGAGTTGTTAACTCTAGATATTTTGGAAAATATTTTGAGTTTTACTAATTGGGAGGAGAGCCCAAAGGTTGAAGAAATATATGAAGACTTGTTTGAACAAGTCAAAAGGAAGAAGAAATTCTCAACTAACGATTTATTAGTTATTGACTATTATTTCTTCCATCTCTATGGAAGAAAACAGTTTGACAAAAAACTTTTTGAAAGGATTGTAAAGAGAGTATTAAATCAGGAAATTTGGACAGACGATGTCTATAATATTGTTTTATTTAATGATTTGATGGCTATCGCTGCTTTGAAGATTTTTCACAATTCCTTTTCAGACTTCTTAACAGTTGTGGATAAAGCATTAGCCGTTATAGAAAAATCACAATTCTATAGCTATAAACCTAGTGTTTTTGTTCTCAAAGCTAAATATGAACTTCTGCATAAGGGAAATAAGAAAAAGGCTGCAGAGAATTACGATAAGGCCATAATGTTTGCTTCCGTTTTAGAAGACTCGGTTTTAGAAGAAAGTATAAGAGCAGGGAAAGCGGCAGATGGTTTATAGAAATGGTGGTGACATAAATGTCACTACTTTTTTAATGGTTAAATGTTTACTATAGAAACATAAATAACAGTTAAAAGGAGTTTTATTTTGAAAAAACTAAAATTATTTACACTATTCTCATTACTTATCACTATCTTGCCTTATTTCACAGGTTGTCTTTAATAAGGGGTTACCATGTCAAAATATCCATATATTTCACAGGTTGATCAGCGTGACTGTGGTGTCGCTGCCTTGGCCATGATTCTTAAACACTATGGTTCATCTTATAGTTTAGCTTATTTGCGGGAGTTGGCTCAGACTTCTCGTGAAGGCACTTCTGCGCTTGGTTTGGTTGAAGCGGCCAAGCAGTTGGGTCTTGAAACTCAGGCTATTCGTGCGGATTTAGACTTGTTTAAACAAGAAAGCCTATCTTATCCTTTTATTGCACATGTGGTTAAAGAAGGTGGACTGCAACATTATTATACGGTGTTTGGTCAAATCAAGGGGAAGCTTGTTATTGGTGATCCAGATCCTAGCAAGAAGGTTATTAAAATGCCCTTAGAGGAGTTTGCCAAAGAGTGGACGGGAGTTGCTCTCTTTTTTGTTCCAGGAGAAACCTACACTAAATACAAAGAAGATGTGCCTGGGCTTCTTTCATTTTTACCAATTTTGTTTCGTCGTAAGGGATTGATTGCAGTCATTGTCTTGTTAAGTTTTCTAGTGACACTAGTTAATATTATTGGTTCTTATTATTTGCAATCTATTATTGACCGCTTGATTCCTCAGGGGGCCTATAATCTTCTGACCATGATTTCACTAGGCTTATGTATCTCTTATCTTGCTCAACAAGTTTTTACTTTTTTCAAAGATTATCTTCTACATCGATTGGGTAATTACCTGTCCATTGCTGTCATTCTTCCATATATCAAGCATGTCCTTTCCCTGCCTATTAGTTTCTTTAGTTCACGTCGTACTGGTGAAATCACGTCACGTTTTGGAGATGCCAACACCATTATCGATGCTCTAGCTTCAACGATTTTATCGATTTTTCTAGATGTGACCATTGTGATGACTCTAGCTGTGGCTCTTATTGTACAAAATCAGTCACTTTTTTTGATGACTCTCACGGGAGTTCCTCTTTATGTTTTAATCATTCTGGCATTCTATAAGCTTTTTGAAAAGGAAAATTATCAATTGATGGAGGCAAATAGTCAGGTCAATACCGCTGTTATTGATGATTTGCGAGGTATTGAAACCTTAAAATCCTTGAGGGTTGAGGAAAGACGCTATCGGGAAATTGAGGTGAAATTCCATGACTATTTGAAGAAGTCTTTGTCTAAGGCCAAGTGGCAATTAACGCAGGATGGCTTAAAGACAGGGGTTCAGTTAGTTTCTAATGTCTTTATCCTCTGGTATGGGGCACAATTGGTTATGGAAGGGCAACTATCTGCAGGTCAGTTGATTACCTATAATATGTTGTTGAATTATTTTACAACTCCTTTAATTAATATCATCAATCTCCAATCTAAAATCCAGCAAGCCAAAGTCGCCAATAATCGTCTTCAAGAAGTTTATGTTGTGGACAAGGAAGAAAAAGGAAAACTTAAAGAGTTATCTTTTAAACAACTTGCTTTTAAAGGAGTCAGTCACCGTTTTAGTTATCAGCAAGAGACGCTTAGTAAGATTGATTTAACGATTCATAAGGGTGAGAAAATCGCCCTCATGGGTAAGAGTGGATCTGGAAAAACGACCTTAGCTAAAATGTTGTCAGGTTATTATACGAAATCTAGTGGTCGTGTAACCCTAGATAAAGATGCTATTAGCCATGCGGAGTTGCGCCAGTTGGTAACCTATGTTCCACAACAGACCTATGTGTTTACGGGAACCATTTTAGAAAATCTGCTATTAGGATTTGAAGGAGAAGTTGACGAGAAAAAACTTCTTAAAGTTTGTCAACAAGCTGATATCTTAGAGGATATTCAAAAAATGCCACTAGGCTTTCAGACCCAAGTATCTGAAGACGGTGGTCTATCAGGTGGTCAAAAACAACGCTTGGCTATAGCGAGGTCTCTCTTGTCCAAACAGCCTATCTTGATTTTTGACGAAGCTACCAGTGGTCTCGATAGTGATACTGAAAGCAGGGTCATGGCTAATCTTGCTAAGATTAAACGAACAATGATTTTTATTGCTCACCGCAATAGTGTACGTCAACATGTCAGTCGTGTAGTGACCATGGTGAGTGGCCAGATTGAGTCAGACAGTCCTAATTTAAATCCATTCCAGTTTATTTAAAATAATCTTCCTATTATATATGTAGAAAACTTAAGAAGTCTAAATTTTCACATCTTGCACCTATCTTATTAATATAGTATACTGGTAGCAGACTATTAAGAGGTGTAAACATGTTAGAGGCATATAAAAATTTTTGGTTAGGCTATCTCGATTTTTATGGTCGTACAAAACGATCAGACTATTGGTGGGTTGTCTTGATTAATGGAATTATCGGTAGTTTGATTTTCCTACTGATGGACTTACTTGGGGAAACAAGAGCTGCTGGCTTTACATTGACAGCTTTCATTCTATTTATAGCAGCAACGGCGCTTCCTACAATTTCTATTCAAATTCGTCGTCTGCGTGATGCCAATTTCAATGTTGCTTGGATTGTATTAAAAGCAACTCCATTAACAGTAGCTCTTTGGGTGATGTATGCCTTTCCCACAAGAGATTCAAAATAACTCCAATATAAAAAGGGTGAAACTAGTTAATCTAGTTCCACTCTTTTTTCTTATAAAATAAAGCTACCTAAGAGGCTAACCAAGGTGAAGCTGATAGTTGCATAAAATACAGCGAGACGGGTTGCCTGGATAGGCTTATAAAGTCTAATAAGTGTTAGGACACACCAAATAAAGAGTACTGTGACAAACCAACCTGATAGTAAGCGACGTGGCGTTACACCATAGAGTGCTATATAAACGCCAAAGAGTTTCCAGCCGGCGATAAGGGCAAAGAGGCTAGCAAAAGTAAAGAGTAGGGTACTCAACAAACGAAGCCCCTTGTGGGTGAAGAAGTTTTCTTTAGAAAAAATATAAAGTCCAGCTAGGATTCCCAAGTTAAGGGTAGAGACTCGAACTAATTGCCAGAAGCCCTGAACAGCAATATGTGAGGCTTGATGGGCTGGAATGTTGACTTGGTTGAGAGAAAGGAGTTCTACCATTTGACTAGTGGCAGTTAATATGAATAGGGCATAATTAAGGCAGAGGCTTCCGAGTACGATATAAGCTGCTACTTTTGGAAACTGACGGGTTGTTTTAAGACGGCCTTCAAATCGTTTTTGACTAAGTGGCTTTTCTTTTGCCAAATAGGTTGCAATGAGTTGAGCAAAAAGTCCTAGAGCCAGAGGGATACTGGTTATTAAACGAGAGAACAATAATCCGTTATCCTTGAAGGTGATAGTGAAATCAAGTAGAGTAGCAAGTGTCTGGAAGAACTGTTGCCAGAGTTGTCCGAAAGCAGGCAAGACCTGACTAAGCTGACTAGCAGCGAATACAGTCAGTACCAAGGCAATCATGATACTAATGAGAATCATCCATTTGTGGTTCTGAACTGCATGTTTTTCTTCTTCAGAGAGCTCTTGTTTAGGTGATGTTTTATAGAGTAGTGTCCAGGCTCCGATAAAGAAATATTTCAGTGGGAAGATGCAGCTAGTGTATATGAGGTCTAGCCAAACCATAATTCCCAAACGGTCTTGACTACTTTGTCCAGTACGTGCCATTAAGTAAAGGAGGATACTCGCATAAAGGCAAAGAATCTGAGCGCTTCCCCAGTTGTCGTGCAGACCCCAAAGACTAATTTGTAAACCTTGTAGTAGACTAGTGACCATAAATATTGCCGATTTAAGTCGCATTCCCTTTGCTTTTCCACCTAATAGACGACAGCCCAGTTCAATCGTACTGATTAAGACAAGGGTTGCTGGAAAGGCAAAGGAAAAATGGGTCAAGTAAGTGACATATAGGAAGCAGGCCACGAGACAGGCGACAATCAGTCCCTTAATTTTCCAAATGTCTTTTGGTGAAAAATATTCCAAGAGTTTCTTGGTTCTGGTTTGAAGACTAGTCTTTTCGTCGGAATATTCCTGGGAGACTAGCTGTAAATTAGTAGTATAGTTATTTGTTTCCATCATAATTCTCCTTTTGGATGTTAGTCCAAAAAAGACTTTATCATAAAAAATGTTCGATTTTGTCACCCAACTGTAAAATTACTAAAAATAGGTCTATGGACTTAGGTCTGGAGAACTGAGTTGGAAAAATAGGTGAGTAAAAAATATTGTGCTCACATTGAATGATAGATTGTACGGGTTATATTGTCAGAAACTGTCAAATGCTAAAGATAGTTTTTTAGAGATTAACTGTTTGTTTATCTGGGATTGAGCAAAGGACTTCAATCGAGGATCACTAAAGGTGATGTCATTTTTTGACACTTTATGTTAGATTGACTACCATCTAAATGTTGCAAAATTTCTGAAAATTCGTTGACATGTGTTGTCAAAGTAGTATGATATTAACATAAAAAACTTAGGAGGTTCTTATGTTAGGTGTTATCCTACTCTATGTTGGCATGGTTTTAATGAGTAATGGATTTCATCGCTTGGAAGGTATTCCCGACAAATCAAATGTTGTTATGAATATCTTTACAGGTGGTTTGGGATTGATTCTCAACATTATTGTCATTGCTTATGGAGCCTGCACAGGAAAAGGCGCTGAATGGTTTTATGGTAGTGCCACAGGTCTTTTGTTTGCTTTTACATATCTTTATTCAGCTATCAATACAATCTTTGATTTTGATCAACGTTTGTACGGCTGGTTTAGCTTGTTTGTGGCAATTAATACGATACCAGCAGGGATTCTTTGCTTAACATCTGGATATGGTGGTAATGCTTGGTATGGTATTATTTGGTTCTTGTGGGGTATTCTATGGCTAACTGCCTTTATTGAAATTAACCTTAAGAAGAACCTAGGAAAATTTGTCCCTTACCTAGCTATTTTTGAAGGAATTGTAACAGCTTGGATTCCAGGGCTTTTGATGCTTTGGGGCAAGTGGTAAGCATTGATTTAAGGAGGAAAAACGATGCAATTGACAATGCGCGAGCAGGAAAAAATGATGATTAGCCTTGCGGCTATGATTGCTCAACGACGTAAAGACAAAGGAATCAAATTGAATCATCCAGAAGCAGTTGCTTTAATCACTGACTATGTGCTTGAAGGTGCAAGAGAAGGTAAAACTGTTGCCCAACTGATGGATGAGGCTCGCAATCTCTTAACACGTGAAGATGTTATGGAAGGTATTGCAGAAATGATTCCAATGATTCAAGTTGAAGCTACTTTTACGGACAGTACAAAACTGGTTACTGTTCATGATCCTATTCAGTAAGGAGAAGTGTAATGATTCCAGGTGAATACCATGTGGCGAGTGAGCCAATTGATTATAACGGTGGTTACGAAGCCATTAGTCTTGAAGTGAAAAATGTGGGTGACCGTGCTGCTCAAGTGGGTTCTCACTACCATTTTTATGAAGCAAACGAAGCTGGTCTTCAATTTGATCGTGAAAAGGCGCGAGGCAAACGTCTAGATATTCCAGCGGGTACAGCCATTCGTTTTGAGCCAGGTGAAACGAAAACAGTACAACTTATTGACTTTGGAGGGAAACGTCGTATTTTTGGTTTCAATAACAAGGTCAATGGTTTCTTAGACTAGAAAGAGGACAAATCGATGAGTTTTAAAATGGATCGTGAAGAGTATGCTCAACACTATGGACCAACTGTAGGTGATAGCGTACGTCTTGGAGATACCAATCTTTTTGCAGCCATTGAAAAAGACTTTACTGTTTATGGACAGGAATCTAAGTTCGGTGGCGGTAAAGTTTTGCGTGATGGTATGGGTGTTAGTGCTACGGAAACACGTGACAATCCATCAGTTGTTGATACCATTATTACAGGTGCAACCATCATTGACTATACAGGTATTATTAAAGCAGATATCGGTATTCGTGATGGTAAGATTGTTGCTATTGGTCGTGGTGGTAACCCAGATACAATGGACAATGTGGATTTTGTTGTGGGTGCTAGTACAGAAGCCATTGCAGCAGAAGGTTTGATTGTGACTGCCGGTGGTATTGACCTCCACGTACATTATATTTCTGCTGACCTTCCTGAATTTGGTTTGGATAATGGAATTACGACCCTCTTTGGTGGTGGTACTGGTCCCGCTGACGGTAGTAATGCAACAACATGTACACCAGGTAAATTCCATATTACTCGTATGTTGCAAGCTGTTGACGATATGCCTGCTAACTTTGGTTTCCTTGCCAAAGGTGTTGGTTCTGAGACTGAAGTGGTTGAAGAGCAAATTAAAGCTGGTGCAGCAGGAATTAAGACACACGAGGACTGGGGTGCGACTTACGCAGGAATTGATAATTCCCTTAAAGTTGCGGATAAATACGATGTTTCTTTTGCGGTCCACACCGACTCTTTGAATGAGGGTGGATTTATGGAAAATACTTTGGAATCTTTCCAAGGTCGTACCGTCCATACCTTCCATACCGAAGGTTCTGGTGGTGGGCACGCTCCAGATATTATGGTCTTTGCAGGTAAGGAAAATATTTTGCCATCATCAACTAACCCAACTAACCCATATACTACAAATGCTATTGGTGAGTTGTTAGATATGGTTATGGTTTGTCACCACTTGGATCCAAAAATCCCAGAAGACGTCTCTTTTGCCGAATCACGTGTTCGTAAACAAACTGTGGCTGCAGAAGATGTTCTTCACGATATGGGAGCCCTTAGTATCATGACTTCAGATGCCATGGCTATGGGACGTGTCGGTGAAGTAGCAATGCGTTGTTGGCAACTAGCTGATAAGATGAAGGCTCAGCGTGGTCCACTTGAAGGGGATTCAGAGTTTAACGATAATAACCGTATCAAACGTTACGTGGCTAAATATACAATTAACCCTGCCATCACCAATGGTATTGCAGACTATATCGGTTCTGTAGAAGTTGGTAAATTTGCAGATTTGGTTATCTGGGAACCAGCACAATTTGGTGCAAAACCTAAGTTGGTGCTTAAGGGTGGTATGTTAACTTATGGTGTTATGGGTGACGCTGGTTCAAGTCTTCCAACACCTCAACCACGTATCATGCGTAAATTATACGGTGCTTACGGTCAAGCGGTTCATGAAACAAATCTTACATTTGTCTCTCAATATGCTTATGATCACGGTATCAAAGAAGAAATTGGTTTGAATAAGATTGTTCTTCCTGTTAAGAATACACGTAACTTGACTAAGCGTGATATGAAGCTTAATGACTACGCTCCAAAAACAATCCGTATCGATCCACAGACCTTTGATGTCTTTATTGATGATGAGTTGGTTACTTGTGAGCCAATCCATACGACATCATTGTCTCAACGTTATTTCTTGTTCTAAGGAAAACGCTATATACATGAGGCTGGAATTCTTCCTCCAACCTCTTTTGTATTTTACAGCCATAACGTTTTTAGCACTTTATTAAGTTGCTATATGAGTATGATGCTAGACTTTTAAAATGTAATAGAAAAGGAAAAAGTATGATTTTTACAAAAGTAGATGCTCTTGTTAAAGATATCGATGTGGATAAATACCATATTGAAACAGTCATTCTTTCGAGTGACGACCTTAACAAAAAAATTATTCGTGTGAAGAGTGATCATGGGAATGAATTTGGTATTCGTCTTGATAAGGGACAAAAATTGCAAAATGGATCTGCCTTTTTCATCGATGATCACCATGTCCTAGCTATTGGTGTTGAGTCACAGGATTTGATTGTCATCTCACCTAAAGATATGGATGAAATGGGAATCACAGCTCACATTCTTGGGAATACTCATAAACCGATTGAGGTGAAAGATGCCAAGATTTATTTAGAGGTTGACCCAGTTGTAGAGCAAGTCTTGACTCAAAAAGAGATTGCCTACACGATTGAAGAAGTGGTCCTTGATAAACCCCTACGCCATGTGAATTTAACTGCCCATGAACATTAATCCCTTTGCTAATGTGTCTTTGCAAGATTATCTTGAAATTGTGCAAATTGTCGATTCAACCTTTCCAATTGGATCATTTAACCACTCATTTGGGATGGAAAATTATCTGCGTGAAGACACTGTAACAGATGATAAAGGTTACGAAGAGTGGCAAGAAGCCTATTTAGCTAGTCAGTTTAAATATGGTGAAGGTCTTGTAATCAAACTGGTTTATGATGCTATGGTTACAGATAACATAGAGCAGGTTTGGCATTATGATAAGGTCTTGACAGTTTCGACGCAAGCGCGTGAAACAAGACAGGGGACTAAGATGATTGCTAAGCAAATGCTTCGACTCATTCAAAGGCTCCATGCTATTCCGGTATTGGATGACTATCAGTCCAAAATACGTAAGGGTGAGGTCTTTGGCAATCCAGCTATTGTCTTTGCGCTCTATGTCTTTAACAAGGGCTTGGGATGTAGTGAAGCCATTGCACTTTACGGCTATAGCGTGATTTCGACGATGGTTCAAAATGCTGTTCGTGCCATTCCACTTGGACAGTTTGCTGGACAAGAGATTGTTTTACGTAGCTTTTCACAATTAGAAAAAATGACACAAGAAATTCAAGAATTGGATGCGTCCTACCTTGGGGCCAATACGCCTGGTCTTGAATTAGCTCAGATGAAACATGAAACACAGGTATTCCGCCTATTCATGTCCTAAAATATCAACAAGGTTGAGAGGAAAAAACAATGACAAAACGTACTGTAATTATTGGAGTTGGTGGACCTGTTGGTTCAGGTAAAACCCTTTTGCTTGAGCGTCTTACACGACGTATGTCCGACTTAAATTTAGCAGTTATTACTAACGATATCTATACAAAAGAAGATGCCCTTTTCTTGGCTAAAAATTCAAGCTTAGACGAAGACCGTATCATTGGTGTAGAAACTGGTGGATGTCCTCATACTGCGATTCGTGAGGATGCCTCTATGAACTTTGAAGCGATTGAAACTCTTCAAGAACGCTTTAACCATGATTTGGATGTTATTTTCCTTGAAAGTGGTGGAGACAACTTGGCTGCGACCTTCAGCCCTGATTTGGTTGATTTTACCATTTATATTATTGACGTTGCTCAGGGTGAAAAAATCCCACGTAAGGCTGGTCAAGGGATGATTAAGAGTGATTTGTTCTTGATTAATAAGACTGATCTTGCACCTTATGTTGGAGCCAACCTAGACCGTATGCGTGAAGATACCCTTCATTTCCGTAACGAAGATTCTTTCATTTTCACAAATTTGAATAATGATGACAATGTTAAGGAAGTAGAAGAATGGATTCGTAAGAATTTCCTACTAGAGGACTTGTAAGATGACACAAGTTTACGATGGTTTTGTCCATCTTGGATTTTCAAACCGAAATGGTCGTACAATTTCCCACAAGAAATACCAAGAAGGCAACTCTCGAGTATCGGCAGATAATTCAGATGCCAATGGCGTTCCTTACTATTTCCTAATTAATATGGGTGGGGGCTTTGTCGAGGGTGAGCAGTATCAAGTGACCATTGATGTTAATAAAGATGCTCATGCCTTGGTGACAACTCAAACACCTACCTATGTTTACAAGTGTGAGAAAGGACAGTTGACACAACAGAATACGTCCATCACACTTGAAGAAAATAGTTATTTGGAGTACATGGCTGATGAAGTTATTCCCTATTTAAAATCACGCTATTTTCAAACAAGTCGTATTGATATGGATAAGTCTGCCCACTTGATTTATTCAGATGGTGTAACGGCAGGTTGGTCTCATGAGGATTTACCGTTTCAATACCATTATTTTCGTAATTTGACACAAATTTACCAAGATAATGAGCTTGTTTATAGCGATCAGACTCTCTTAGAACCTCAGAAACAAGATATGTTTAAACTTGGTTATTTTGAAGGCTGGCGTAATTACAATAGTTTGGTAATGGTGTCACCAAATATTGACGAGGCTTTTGTTAAGGCTTTGCAGAAGCACTTAGAAAATCTGAATTTAGAGTCTGATTTTGCTATTTCATCCTTAGATATCCCGGGTCTGGTGTTACGTATCTTAGGAAAAACTGCCGAGGATAATCGTCGCGTCATTTATGCCTGTGCAGACTATTTTAGACAAGAAATACATGGATTAACCCCTTTGAATTTGAGAAAAAATGATATGAGGAGATAAAAAATGCATATTCCTGAAAATTACTTAAGCCCTATGACTTGTGCGGCAATGGGGGCAGTTATGTTGCCTATTTGGTATAAGGCTGTCAAGGAGGTAAAGGTTAAAGTTGATACGGATAAAAAAACGATTCCTATGTTGGGAATCGGGACTTCCTTGTCCTTTCTTATCATGATGTTTAATCTTCCAGCTCCGGGTGGAACGAGTGCCCATGCTGTTGGGGCAGTACTAATTGCTATATTGTTGGGACCTTGGGCTTCCTGTTTAGCAGTTAGTGTAGCCCTGGCTATGCAGGCCTTGCTCTTTGGTGATGGTGGAATCTTGGCCTTTGGTGCCAATGCCTTTTGTATGGCCGTTGTTATGCCATTTGTAGGTTATGCTGTTTATAAACTCTTGAATAAGTGGACAAAGAACAGGATAATTGCCAGCTTTTTTGGAGGTTATATTGGGATTGTAGCTGCGGCTCTGACTGTTGCAGTTTTACTTGGAATTCAGCCTATTCTCTTTAAAGATAGCAGTGGTAATCCGCTTTACAATCCATACCCTTTGAGAGTGACACTTCCAGTAATGGGCTTGACTCACCTCCTCATCGGTCTGGTAGAAGGATTCTTCACAGCTGGTGTTCAAGAATTCATTGAACGTTTGAATATTGATAATACTCAGGAACTAACGACTAAAAAACTACGTCCTTTATTGCTCTTTATCCTAGCCTTGATTATCCTAACACCACTTGGTTTATTGGCGACGGGAACAGCTTTTGCGGAATGGGATGTCAAAGAGTTGGTAGAAAAATTGGCTCATTATCATGTGGAAGCCCAAGCGCCAAAAGGAATGTTGAATGGTTTCTCATTTAATGCCCTCTTCCCAGATTATAGTATCGCAGGCGTTCCAGAAGTCTTGGGTTATGTCTTGAGCGCTGCTTCTGCTGTTTTGATTTTCTTCATCCTCTATCGCTTGATTTTCGGTAGAAAGGTTGAAAAATGATTCTGCCAGAATGGATGTCGGAAGAGCGCCCGATAGTCACTAAAGTCGGTAGAAATAACTTTCTTATCCGGAATCGTCACCATCTGGAAGCTCTTCTTCAAAAGTTTGAAACGCATCCTTTAAAAGTAGCATCAGTCTTTCATCCAACGGCTAAGGTTTTACTTCTCTTTTTCTTACTTATTTCAGTAGGAATTAGCCGAAATCTCACAGTTTTGTGGATTCTAGCCTTGTTTTTAGGAGCTGGAGTGGCTTTTTTACCGCATTCTATTTTAGTAAGAACCTTGAAAAAGACTGTAGTGTTGTTGATTTTTCCTTTAGTTCTTTATCTACCGCATCTCTTACTTAGTGGAGGTCAATCACTCTTTCTTTTTAGACTTCCTTTGATTGCCGTAGCCATTGCTTATTATTCAGAGACGAGTACAATAAGTGAGATGTTAGCGGCATTAAAAGGGTTGCATTTTCCTGATCTTGTTCTGCTCCAGTTAGATATCACCATAAAATATATCGATGTCTTTGGAAAACAATTAATGGATTTGCTCAAAGGGATTGAAGCGCGAAGCTTTGGTGGCAATCATCGTTTCCGGATTGGAAGTAATATCTGGGGAATTTTATACCTTAAAGCCATACGCTATGGTGAGGAACTGACTCAAGCCATGGAAGCACGTTGCTTTGTTGGTGAGTATGTCAAGTCATCACAGTCATTCACATGGAAGGACTGGCTGGCCTTGATAAGTCTAGTAGCAGTGATTTTAGGACAGATTCTGTTAGGAGGATGAGATGTTTCAATTGAATCAAGTGGCCTGTGCCTATGAACAAAAAAAGGTCTTTACTGGTCTTGATTTGGAGATTAGACAAGGACAATATGTGATGTTGATGGGAGAAAACGGGACTGGGAAATCGAGTCTTATCAGTTTATTAACCGGCTTCAAGCAGGAAGAATCTGGACGTATTCTTTTCTTAGGGAAGGACCTCAAAGAATGGCTGAAGGACAAACGTCAAAAACGAGATTTTTATAGTCGCCTCGGAATCCTCTTTCAGGATGTGGATAGTCAATTATTTAATAGTACTGTCTATGATGAGATTGCTTTTGGTCCTCGTCAGCTAGGTCTGACCGAAGAAGAAGTCTCACAGCGGGTCCAAGACACACTATCCCTACTGAAAATTGAAGATTTAAGGGATCGCGTTCCCTATCAACTGTCTGGTGGAGAAAAGAAGAAAGTGGCCTTTGCCAGTATCATGGTAACGAATCCAGATGTCTATATTCTTGATGAACCCTTCAATAATCTCTCGAAAGAATATGAAGAATTTTTTAGGGAACTTCTACATGAGCTTCATTCAGCTGGGAAAACCATTATCATGTCTGCTCATCACTTTAAGCACCTTCATCATGAAAAGGCTGATGTTCTTCTTTTTGAAGATGGCAAAGCTGATTTCTTTCCTGCCCAGGAAGTGCTCAATAACCAGCAAGTAATTGAGCGTTTGTCACATTATTAACAAATATAAGTAGAAAATCGTTATTGGTTTTCTACTTTTTCTTTGTCAAACAATTGATATTTTGAGGTGATAGTATTTTCTTATCACCTTGATTATGTTTAAGTATTAGTTAAGCTTAGTGAATTCTGTTACAATAAAAACAATCAATCTCAAAGGAGAGTATTATGAAACTTAAAAAAATTCTTGGAATTACGGGATTGGCAGTCGCTTCAACAGTAGCTTTGGCTGCTTGTGGTGCTGGTGGTAATAAATCAGCTAAAGATGATAAAACTTTGACAGTTGGTATCATGACTTTGGATGATACAACTGAGCCATTGTGGGATAAAGTCAAAGAATTGGCTAAAGACAAGGGTGTTACTATCGAGTTGAAAGAGTTCACAGACTACAACCAACCAAATGAAGCCCTTAAAAACGGTGAAATCGATGTTAATGCTTTCCAACACATTTATTTCTTGAACAACTGGAACAAAGAAAATAAAGGTGATGTTGTTGCGGCAGCTGACACACTTCTTAGCCCAATCCACCTTTTCTCAGGTACTGAAAACGGAAAAGCTAAGTATAAAGATGTTAAAGAGCTTCCAGAAGGAGCTACAATCTCAGTACCTAACGATGGTACAAACGAAAGCCGTGCTTTGACACTTCTTCAAACAGCTGGTTTGATTAAATTGGATGTTAAAGATGGTGAATTGGCAACTATCAAGAACATTTCTGAGAATCCAAAGAAATTGGACATCAAAGAAATCTCAGCTGAACAAGCTGCCCAAACGCTTTCATCAGTAGATGCAGCGGTTGTTAATAACTCATACGCACAACAACAAAACGTTAACTATGATACAACTCTCTTCCAAGAAGAACCAAGTCAAGATTTGAAAGATTGGGTTAACATCATTGCAGCTAATAAAGATTGGGAAAAATCAAATAAAGCTGATGCTATCAAGACTTTGATTAAAGCCTACCAAAACGATGAAGTAGCACAAATCATCTATGATGCATCTAACAAGGTTGACCTTCCAGCATGGAAAGGTGCCCCAACACAAGATCAATTGAAAGCTAATTCAAAGAAATAAGCTAAAGACAGAGGGCGTGTGAGAGCACGCCATTTTGTCGTGTATGAAGGAGACGATTTGATGGCATTTTCAAGTGAAGAAGAGCAGTTACGAAAATTCCGTAACGATGAAATTGCTCAGCACTATTTTGAAGTCTTGCGGACTTTGATTTCTAAAAAATCTATTTTTGCTCAAAATATTGGTCTCTATGATGTGGCTGCTTACCTTGGTGAGATTTTCTCTGGTGTTGGCGCAGAGGTGACAATTGACGAGACCTATACGGCACCTTTTGTCTTGGCAAAATTCAAGAGTCCAAATCCAGATGCGAAAACAATTATTTTCTATCAACACTATGATACGGTTCCTGCGGATAATGATCAGCCATGGACAGATGAACCTTTCCGTCTGACAGTTCGTAAGGGCTACATGTATGGTCGTGGTGTTGATGATGATAAGGGCCACATCACGGCTCGTTTGACAGCTCTTCGGAAATATATTCGAGAGGTTGGCGATCTTCCTGTAAATATTACGTTTATGATGGAAGGAGCTGAAGAATCTGCTTCAACCGACCTTGAAAAATATTTGGAAAAATACCGAGATGACCTTCTTCCAGCAGACCTATTGGTTTGGGAGCAAGGAAATCGAAATAGTAAAGGTCAAGTGGAAATCACAGGGGGCAACAAGGGAATTATTACCTTTGATTTGTCTGTCGAGAGTGCTGACGTTGATATTCATTCTAAATTTGGTGCCGTGATTGAATCGGCTTCATGGTACTTGCTCAATGCTATTTCAAGCATGAGAGATGATCAGGGACGTATTCTTATCGACGGTATCTATGAAAAGATTGTCCAACCAAACGAACGAGAGATGGATCTTATTGAAACTTATGCCATTGAAAATGCAGATAGTCTCCGTAAGATTTACGGCTTAAAACTACCCATTTTAGAAAGTGACCGCCGAGCTTTCTTAAAAACTTACTATTTTGAACCTGCCCTTTCCATTGAAGGCATTTCAACAGGTTATCAGGGGCAAGGGGTTAAGACTATCTTACCAGCTCAAGCCAGAGCTAAGATGGAGATGCGTTTGGTCCCTGGCTTGACACCTGAGTACGTTTTGGAGTGTATCAAGGCACACCTCAAAAAAGAAGGATTTGACCGTATCAAGGTGACCTTCACTCTTGGTGAAGAAAGTTATCGTAGTGATATGTCTGATCCAGCTATTGTCAATGTTATTGAGTTAGCAAAAGGCTTTTATGAAGAGGGCGTTGCTGTGCTTCCAACAGCAGCAGGTACAGGGCCTATGCATATGATTCATCAAGCTTTGGGTGTTCCTATGGCAGCCTTTGGTATAGGGAATGCTAACAGTCGTGACCATGGTGGGGATGAAAATGTCAGCTTAGCAGATTACTACACCCACATTGAACTAATTAAGGAGTTAATTGCAAGTTATGAGTAATGTCATTATTGATTTGAAAAATATTGATATCACCTTTACGCAGAAACGCCGCACTATTCAAGCGGTTAAGGATGTGTCTATCCAGATTGAAAAAGGTGATATTTACGGAATTGTTGGTTATTCAGGGGCTGGTAAATCTACCCTTGTGCGCGCAATCAATCTTTTGCAAGTGCCTACCGCTGGTAAAATCACTATCGGTAAAGATGTGACTTTTGCAGATGGTAAGGTCCAATTGTCGACAAAAGAATTACGTCAGAAACGTCAAACGATTGGGATGATTTTCCAACACTTTAACCTTATGGCTCAAAAGACGGCTTATGAAAATGTAGCCTTTGCCCTTCGTCATTCTAAACTAAGCAATGAAGAGAAAGACAAAAAAATTCGTGGTCTTTTGGAATTGGTTGATTTGGCTGATCGTGCGGAAAACTATCCTGCACAATTGTCAGGTGGTCAAAAACAACGTGTAGCGATTGCGCGTGCCTTGGCTAATGATCCTGAAATCTTGATTTCAGATGAGTCTACATCAGCTCTTGACCCTAAAACAACTAAGCAAATTCTTTCACTATTGCAGGATTTGAATAAAAAGCTTGGTTTGACGGTGGTTATGATCACTCACGAAATGCAAATTGTTAAAGATATTTGTAACCGTGTTGCCGTTATGCAAAATGGTCAACTTTTGGAAGAGGGCAGTGTTCTTGATATCTTCTCAAATCCTCAAGAAGATTTGACACAAGAATTTATTGAAACTGCAGCAGGGATTGAAGATGCCTTGGCTAAGATTAATGCACAACCTTTGGTGAAAAACTTACCAAGCTCAGCCCTTCTCGTTCAACTTAAATATGCTGGTTCTTCAACAGATGAGCCACTCTTGACCGAACTTTTCAAAGAGTACGGAGTTTCAAGTAACATCCTTTATGGTAACGTTGAGATTCTAGGTGATACTCCTGTTGGTGAATTGGTCGTTGTCTTGGATGGTGAAGCGGATCAGGTTCTTGCTGCTCAAAAAGCGATTGAAAATGCAGGTGTCAGCTTGCAAGTACTTAAGAAAGGAGCCCAATAATGGCAGATTGGATTCAACAAAACTTTCCAGATATTTATCGTATCGGTATGCAGGGGGTTAACTCTTGGCCAGACGCCATCTATGCGACTCTCTACATGACGGTTATTTCCTTCATCATTGGGGGACTTCTTGGTCTTGTTATGGGGCTCTTCTTGGTATTGACAGGTCCTCGTGGAGTTATTGAAAATAAATTTGTTTTCCAAATCTTGGATAAAATCACTTCAATCTTCCGTGCCATTCCTTTCATTATCCTCTTGGCGATTTTGAAAGGATTCACTTACTTTATCGTGGGGACTAACCTCGGTATGACAGCGGCCTTGGTTCCATTGTCAGCTGCAACCTTCCCATTCTTTGCACGTCAAGTACAGGTGGTGCTTGCAGATCTTGACCGTGGCGTTATTGAAGCAGCACAAGCAAGTGGTGCAACACTTTGGGATACGATTAAGGTTTACCTTGGTGAAGGTCTACCTGAGTTGGTTCGTGTATCAACCGTAACTCTGATTTCCCTAGTCGGTGAGACTGCAATGGCCGGTGCTATCGGTGCAGGTGGTCTAGGTTACATCGCCATCTACTATGGATATAACCGTTCAAGTACATCAGTTACCATTTTGGCAACTTTCTTGATTTTGATTTTGATTTTCCTTATCCAATTCTTGGGTGATTTCTTGACTCGTAAATTAAGTCATAAATAGGATTTGAGAGCCTGTTTGCTACAGGCTTTTCTCATGTCTTGACGATTTCAGATATTTATCATAGTATGGAAGCTATCGAATGCTTTATGGTTGAGCTAACCATAAAAAAGGAGTTAATGAGTTATGAAACGTTTTATTTCAACTTGGAATAGAACCAGTCTAATTAAGCGTATTGCCATTGGTGTGGTAGTGGGTGCTGTGCTTGGTTTGCTTGTTCCTAAGTTTACGGTTATTGGTCTCTTGGGAGACATGTTTGTTGGTGGTTTGAAGGCAATTGCCCCACTTTTGGTCTTTGCCTTGGTTGCCAATGCCCTTTCCCAAACGCGAGAAGGTCAACAAAGCAACATGAAGACAGTTATTGTTCTTTATCTCTTTGGGACCTTTGCGGCTGCTTTGACGGCAGTTATTTCTCACTATATTTTTCCAATTTCTCTGAAGTTGGGAGCAGCTGCAGCGACTAAAGCGACAGCACCTCAAGGTGTGGGAGAAGTTTTTAAAGATTTATTGCTTAAGATGGTGGATAACCCTGTCAATGCCTTGGCTCAAGCTAACTATATTGGTGTTTTGGTATGGGCAGTTGTCTTTGGTTTTGCCATGCGAACAGCTAGCAATCACACGAAGGATTTGCTTAATACCTTGGCAGAAGTGACTTCGCAAATCGTTCGTTGGATTATCAACTTGGCCCCATTTGGTATCCTTGGTCTTGTCTTTAATACTATTTCTGAGAATGGTGTCGGTGTTTTGGCAGATTATGGTGTCCTAATCCTAGTTTTAGTGGGAACAATGGCCTTTGTTGCCTTGGTTGTTAATCCAATCATTGCTTTTGTGATGATGGGCAAAAATCCTTTCCCACTAGTTTTCCGTTGTTTGAAAGACTCTGGGATTACAGCCTTCTTTACTCGCTCGTCAGCAGCCAATATTCCAGTTAACCTTCAGCTTTGTAAGGATCTTGGTTTGAATCCTGATACCTATTCGGTTTCTATCCCATTGGGGTCAACTATTAATATGGCTGGAGCAGCCGTGACAATCAATGTCTTAACGCTTGCTGCAGTAACGACTTTGGGAATTCAGGTCGACTTTGCGACAGCACTCATTCTTAGCGTGGTTTCAGCTATTTCTGCTTGTGGTGCCTCAGGTATTGCTGGAGGATCCCTCCTATTAGTGCCAGTAGCATGTAGCCTCTTTGGTATCTCAAATGATTTGGCCATGCAAGTTGTCGGTGTCGGCTTTATCGTAGGTGTCATCCAAGACTCTTGTGAAACAGCCCTTAATTCTTCAACAGACGTTCTCTTTACAGCAGTAGCAGAAAAGAGCTGTTGGAAGAAAGCATAGCTAATTGTATAAGGTCGGCCTATTTGGCTGGCTTTTTGATTTTGGAGAAAACATAGTCAAAGACTATAGCTAGCTCAAGAATCTATCATCTTTAAAAAGCCCATAAAATATGGTAAAATAAACCGTTCAAAGAGAAAAGGTGAAACATTTATGACTAATAATTTATTGGTGCTTCAATCAGACTTTGGTTTGGTTGACGGTGCTGTTTCAGCCATGATTGGTGTGGCCCTTCAAGAAGAACCAAGTTTGGGAGTTCATCACCTTACACATGATATTACTCCCTACAACACTTTTGAAGCTTCTTATCGTCTGTTTCAGACTGTCGAGTACTGGCCAAAGGGAACAACCTTTGTTTCGGTAGTTGATCCGGGTGTAGGCTCATCACGTAAAAGTGTGGTTGCCTTAACAAAGACGGGGCAATATATCGTCACACCAGATAACGGAACACTTTCTTATATCAAGAAGGATGTCGGTATCGTTGCTGTCCGTGAAATTTCAGAAGTTGAGAATCGTCGTAGTAATACGGAGCTATCTTATACCTTCCATGGTCGTGATGTTTATGCCTATACAGGTGCCAAATTAGCTTCTGGTCATATCGGTTTTGGAGAAGTAGGTCCTGAGTTACCTGTGGACAAAATTCTAGAGCTTCCAGTGGTTGAAACCATCATAGAGGATAATTTGGTTCGTGGTGCAATTGACATTTTGGACGTCCGTTTCGGCTCTCTTTGGACCTCTATCACACGTGATGACTTTTATGCCTTGGAACCAAACTTTGGTGATCGATTCGAGGTGACCATCTTTAACAATGATATGTTGGTCTACCAAAATCAAGTTACCTATGGGAAATCTTTTGCGGATGTTCGTATCGGTCAGCCAATTATTTATATCAATTCCCTCTATCGTGTTGGCTTAGCCATTAACCAAGGGTCTTTTGCTAAGGCTTATAATGTTGGTGTAGGGTCTAACTGGCACATTGAAATTAAACGTTTAGGAGATTAAAGTAAGATTATGAAAAATAATTCAATTCGTACAGTAGTTGCGACAGGTATTGGTGCAGCACTCTTTATTATCATTGGTATGTTTGTTAATATTCCTATTTTTGGGAATACCAGCATCCAACTTCAGTATGCTGTTCAAGCCCTATTCTCAGTAATTTTTGGGCCCATTACAGGTTTCTTTATGGGCTTTATTGGGCATGCGCTTAAAGATGGTATTCAATACGGAAATATCTCATGGGCTTGGGTGTTTGCAAGTGCCATTACAGGTCTTGTAATTGGTCTATTCAACAAAAAATATGATGTGACAACTGGCAAGTTTTCTTTGATGAGTATGATTTGGTTTAACCTAGCACAAGCATTGGCCCTCCTTATTGCCTATGGTATCGTTACCCCTATTGGTGATAGACTCCAATTCGCACAAGCCTGGTCATATCTTTATGCACAAAGTTTTGTAGCTGGCGTAGCTAACTTTATTACAATTGCAATCGGAGGAACCCTCCTTCTTGCAATCTATGCTGGCTCACGTACACAATCTGGTAGTCTTACCAAAGACTAGCATGAATCATAGGAGAGTAGGACTGTCAGTTTGCATTGATACCTCCTCTCTTTTTTAGTAGAAACATGGATAAATACATTAGTTTTAATCAGTTTACATTTCAATATGATGCGCAAGCAGAAGCGACGCTTAAAGATATCAGCTTTGATATTGTCAAAGGCGAGAAAGTGCTCATTCTAGGCCCTTCTGGTAGCGGAAAGTCGACCCTGGCTCAGTGTCTCAATGGTATCATACCTAATATCCATAAAGGCCAGGCACAAGGCCAGGTAAGGATAGCTGGACAGAATATTTTCAAGCAATCTATCTATGATAAGTCACAGTTAGTATCTACGGTATTGCAAGATCCAGATGGTCAGTTTATTGGCTTAACAGTAGCCGAGGATTTGGCTTTTGCCTTGGAAAATGATTGTGCTAATCAAAGTAAGATGAAGGATAAGGTAGCTCTCTGGGCTGAACGTCTAGACTTGACTTCTCTTTTGAATCACCGCCCTCAAGACTTATCAGGTGGCCAAAAACAACGAGTTAGTTTGGCTGGAGTCTTGATTGATGAGAGTCCTATTCTTTTATTTGATGAGCCTCTAGCAAATTTAGATCCTAAATCAGGACAGGAAACCATTGACCTCATTGATAAAATCCACAAAGAGGTGGGAGCTACAACAATTATTATTGAGCATCGTCTAGAAGATGTTCTTTATCGTCCTGTTGACCGGATTTTACTGGTCAATGATGGCACTCTCCTCTTTAACGGTAGCCCAGATGAGCTTTTATCAAGTACTCTCTTACTGGAAAATGGGATTCGCGAACCTCTATATGTGACGGTTTTACGTCAGTTAGGATTTGACACAAGAGATGCACAAAATCTTAGTCAATTGGATGCTTTAGACTTATCTGGCCTTGTTCTGCCAGATAGAGTTTTGAAAGATAAAAGAGACAGTTCAAGTGATTCTATTTTGAAGGTTGAGGGGCTTAGCGTTTCCTATGGGGATAATCCAGCGATTATAGAGGATATGTCTTTTAGCTTGAAAAAAGGTGAGCGACTAGCGATTGTCGGTAAAAATGGAGCTGGAAAGTCGACGCTTGCTAAAGCTCTATGCGGTTTTGTCCCTAGTCAAGGGAAATTAACTTACAAGGGTCAGGATATCAGTCAGGATAGCATTGCTGAGCGTTCAGAGCGTATAGGCTTTGTTTTGCAAAACCCTAATCAGATGATTAGCCAAACTATGATTTTTGATGAAGTGGCTCTAGGTTTACGCTTGCGAGGAATCGAAGAAACTGAGGTTGAAGAGCGTGTTCATGAGGTCCTGAAGACTTGTGGCCTCTATAGTTTTCGTAAATGGCCTATTTCTGCGCTTTCCTTTGGTCAGAAAAAGCGTGTGACCATTGCGTCTATCTTGGTCTTGAAACCTGAAATCATTATCTTGGATGAGCCAACAGCTGGTCAAGATTACAAGACTTACACGGATATCATGAATTTCTTGGACAGTCTTCAGAAGCAAGGCCATACCATTGTGATGATTACCCATGACATGCAGCTCATGTTGGAATATAGTGATCGTTGTCTCGTTGTGGTTGAGGGGAAAATCATTGCAGACGACAATCCTGTTACAATTCTTAATCAGAAGGATTTACTTGAGTCAGCTAATCTCAAGCAGACATCTCTTTATACTTTGGGTCAGAAATTGTCAAGTGATCCAGTAGAAGTAACCCAGTATTATATCGAAAAAGGAGGCCCTAATGTCTAATCGTTTAATTGGTTATCAGTCAGGTCAAGGTTTCCTCTATGATTTGTCTGGGGCAAGTAAGATGCTTTTCTTTATCTTGGTTTCAGTTGCTTGTATGGCAACCTATGACCCACGTTTTATTCTAGCAGTAGGCTTACTTTCTATTTATCTCTTTTATTTGGCCAAGATTCGTTGGCGAGATATTTCATTCGTTGTTAAGATTATTGGATCGATTGCTCTCTTTAATTTACTTATGGTCTACCTTTTCGCACCTGGCTATGGTGAAGAAATTTATGGGGCTAAGACAGTTATTATTGAAGGCTGGTGGCGTTTCTATCTAACCAGTCAGGAGCTTTTTTACCTTGCAAATCTATTGCTCAAGTATTTTTCAACGGTCCCTCTTGCCATTCTTTTTCTTATGACCACTCATCCGAGTCAGTTTGCGGCTAGCCTAAATCAAATTGGGGTTCCTTATAAATTTGCCTATTCCGTGAGTTTAACCTTGCGTTATATTCCAGATGTTCAAGAAGAATTCTTTACGATTCGAAAGGCTCAGGAGGCTCGTGGTTTGGATTTGTCGCAAAAGGTGGGATTGGTCAAACGCATTCGCGGGAATCTTCAAATTGTTCTTCCACTGATTTTTTCTTCACTCGAACGTATTGATACCATATCGACAGCTATGGAATTACGACGATTTGGTCGCTACAAAAAACGTACATGGTATGTTCATAAATCTTTGATGAAACAAGATTACCTTGTCATCCTATCAGCTATCCTTATATTGGGGATTAGTATTGGATTAATTTTCTTCAATCATGGTCGTTTTTATAATCCATGGGGATAATGCTCTTAGCACAGAGAAAATCTGTCATTAAGCATAATAAAAAACGTTCCCGTCTTGTCCAGATGAACGAGATTGGAACGTTTTTTTGTTATTTCAAATAGCCTAAATAATCAAATTTTTCTAGTGTCCGATTGTCGGCGACAACTAGGATGATTCCTTCGTCAGGTAGTTTCTTACTTGGGTCAAAGTGAGTGTTTAACTTGCCATTTTGCTCATCTCTAAAACCAATAACGTTGACGTTATAATTTTGTCTTAGATTTAATGTATGCAAGGACTTTCCAGCCCATTCTTTTGGAATTTTAAGTTCAATTAAAGCCACGTCGTCCTCTAAATGAAAAACATTTGAAATGTTATAACGGAGGATGTTTGAAGCCAAGTCTTTTGCTGTGCTACGCTCAGGAGTGATGACCAAGTTGGCCCCCATTCCGTAAAGGACTTCCTCATAATTGTTATTCATAGCTTTAGCAATAATATTTGTAATGCCAAGTTTTTTACATTGCAGGAGCGCCAGTGCAGAAGATTCTAAGTGTTCTCCAGTTGCGATAATGACTGTATCGCAAGTATCAATACCAGCAGAACGAAGAAAGTCAATGTCAGTAATGTCACCAACAGCGGCCTTAGTCACCTGATCAGCAAGGGAATCAATTGTTGTAGAGTTATTATCTAAGGCAATAACGTCTTGTCCAAAAGAGGAGAGTTCGGTTGCAATGGTTTGTCCAAAGATTCCCAAACCGAGGACCCCAATAATTTGTGTTTTCATATAAAATCCTTTCAGAATATTGTCAATGAATAAAATTGTTTAGCCAACTGAAATATCAGTTGGGGCATAAGAGACATGCTTTTCTTTTTTTGTCATCAAGCTCAAGAGAACAGTGATAGGTCCAACACGGCCAATGAACATCAGAGACATGATAACGAGTCGTCCTAGAGTATTTAGATTAGGGGTCAAATCCATTGAAACACCAACGGTAGCAATGGCTGACACACTCTCAAAAAGTAGGCCTAGGGGCGATAGTGTAGGATTAGTCTCCAGCAAAATAACATAGCCGACAAATAGCATTGTTAAGAAAAAGAGGATAACTGTGAATGCTTGCAAAACAGTCTTATTAGATATAATACGATTTCGAAAAACAACGCTCGAGTTACCAGATAGCTCTGACTTAAAAAGCAGGAACATGATAGAGGCAGTTGTCACCTTGATACCACCCGCAGTTCCTCCAGGACCACCCCCAATAATCATTTGAATCATAAAAAGAAGATTTGTGGAGAAATCGGCATTGGTATAGGAAATAGTTGCAAAGCCAGCGGTACGCATGGTTACAGTCTGAAAGAAACTCACCAGAAGTTGTTGCCAGACATTGAGAGTACCGATTGTCTTAGAGTTATCCATTTCCAGTAACCAAGCAAGTAGTGTTCCTCCCAAGAGGAGACAGCCTGTACTTATAAGAACAAGACGGCTTTGATTGCTGAAAGGCCTACAAGCTAATTTCCAGTTCCTAGGACGATCTTTAATATAACGTCGCAATAGTTGAATCAAATCAATCCAAACTGCAAATCCCAAACTTCCAGACATAATGAGAAAAGCTACAGCAAGGTTAATGGTTGGATTGGTTGCATAATCCTGTAAACTGTTAGAACCTAAGTTGTCAAATCCAGCATTACAAAAGGCAGAGACAGCTAGAAAGAGACTATTAAAAATGCCATGACCAAGTCCAAAACGAGGAATGAAATCAGTCATAATCACAAGGGCTGCTAAAGCTTCAATAGAAAAAGTAATTTTATAGACCTTAAAAAGATAAGCTTTCAAATCTTTTTGGTTATCCCTGCTAAGTGCGGATTGAAGGAGATCTTGATCACTCAGTCCTAATTTATTTTTCAGGGTATAGGTGCTAAAGGCTATAAGAGAGACGAGCCCAAGTCCTCCCGTCTGCATGAGAAGCATAGAGAAAATTTGACCGAGACCATTGTAAGCCTTACTGACCGGGACAACAGAAAGTCCAGTTACACAGACCATTGACACAGTATTGAAGAGATGATCCAGGTAGCTTGTTTCTGGACTATTAGCATAGTGGCTTATAGGAAGGCTAAGTAAAATACTCCCCACTATAATGACAAAGACAAAGCTGAGCACAAGCTTTTGCGTGACAGAAAGACGATTGATCAATGAAAACCTCCGAGTTATCATAAGAGTAAATAATAATCCAAGGAGTAAGACACCTCCTTGGATAAACGTTATAGCGGCTTCTTGTTAGGAATTCCAGCACGACGTGGGTACTTATTAGGGGTTTCTTTTTTCTTATCGACAATAGTGACATTACGTCCATCCCCATTTGGCAGTCTGTAGTTCTCGTTGAGAATAGGCTTGGCAAAAAGCAAGTTCAAGGCATTTTTAGCATCGGCTAACTCTTCATCAGCTGCTGCAGCTTTAAGTGCAATAAGTTGTCCACCAACCTTCAAGAAAGGAATAGTCAATTCTGAGAGAACCTGCATGCGTGCGACGGCACGGGCAGTAACAATATCAAACTGAGCACGGAAGGCCTTGTCTTGTCCAAAATCCTCTGCACGTCCATGATAGAAGTGAACACCGCTGAGCTCAAGTTCATCAGCCAAGAGATTGAGGAAATTGATGCGTTTATTAAGAGAGTCGATGATAGTCACATCAAGCTCAGGGCAAAGGATTTTCATAGGGAGACTTGGAAATCCAGCTCCAGCTCCGATATCCAGAAGTCGAATACTTTGATTTTTAATATGCCCTTGAAGAACAGGAGCCAAAGAATCATAGAAATGTTTGAGGTAGACCTCGTCTCTTTCTGTGATTGCAGTAAGGTTGATCTTTTCGTTCCATTCTACCAAAAGTTCAAAGTAGCGTTGGAATTGGTCTTTTTGTTTTTGGCTGAGATCGAACCCCAGTTCTTTCAGAGCCTTGTAAAAATCTTCAGGTGTCATTATATATTCCTTTTATCTAGTTTCAATGCTCTTATTTTACCATAATTAAGAGCTTTCATCTAACTCTATAGGACAGATGGAAACTGGGTCTGAGTAAGTTTCTCATTAGCTTTGAAAAAAGTTCTAAGTTTAAGAAATATGTAATATTAAAGGTGTTATTTTTTCTTAAAAATTTGATATAATACTAATTAAGTCTAAAATCATAATCATGCTCTCTAATGAAAAGTGAATGTAGGGGATTATGGTCTTGTGGATTGAAAATAGATCCCTATGGGGAAATTTAATTTGAGGATTAAGAATGATTTATCTTTCAGAAGTTAGAAAGTCTCCAGAGGGGCTCGCCTTTACCGAAGCACCTTCTTTGTTGGAGTCTATTAAAGAACGCTATGATCAAGTTTTAAATCTTGAACAGATTCAAGCAAGTGGTCAGGTAGCCTATGATAATGGCTTGTACCTTTTGGACTATCAACTTAGCTATGATATTACCTTGCCATCTAGCCGTTCACTTGAACCTGTGACACTTAGCTTTAACTATCCGGTTTCAGAAACCTTTATACAAGAGGCAGATGCTGCTCTTCAAAAGGAATTAGTCGAAGAAAATCTAGTTCTTATCTTGGATGGGGATACCATTAATCTTGATGAGAGTATTCTAGATAATATTCTTCTTAATATTCCTTTGAGAGTATTAACACCTGAGGAAGAATCAGGAAAAATTTCGCTCTCAGGGAATGACTGGGAAGTCTTGTCAGAAGAGGACTTTGCCGCACTTCAACAGGAGAAAAAAGAGGCAAGTAATCCCTTTGCCCAATTGAACGGTCTATTTGACGAAAATTAATTCAAAAAAATAAACTAAAAATGTTTGACAATTTTAAAAATCTGTATTATTATATCATTAGAAGTTAATTTTCGGATTTATTTATAGGGTAAATCTACAGACTTTTTAAGGGAAATAGAAGTCAAAAAATTTTAAGAAAGTGGTAAATACTTATTATGAGCAAACGCATTTTGATTGTTGAAGATGAGAAAAACCTTGCTCGTTTTGTCTCTCTTGAACTTCAACACGAAGGATACGACGTTGTGACAGCAGACAACGGACGTGAAGGACTTGAAATGGCACTCGAGAAAGATTTCGATCTTATTCTCTTGGACCTTATGTTGCCTGAGATGGACGGTTTTGAAGTAACACGTCGTCTCCAACAAGAAAAAGATACTTATATTATGATGATGACAGCCCGCGATTCAATCATGGACATTGTTGCTGGTTTGGACCGTGGTGCTGATGACTATATTGTAAAACCTTTTGCGATTGAAGAACTATTGGCACGTATTCGAGCAACCTTCCGTCGCCAAGATATCGAAGCTGCTAAGAATGCACCAGCTAAAGCGTCAACTTATCGTGATTTGAAATTGGATGTTCAAAACCGTACAGTTGTTCGTGGTGATGAAGCAATTCCATTGACAAAACGTGAGTTTGATTTGTTGAACACACTTTTGAGCAATATGAACCAAGTGATGACCCGTGAGGAACTCTTGCTTCAAGTTTGGAAATATGATGATGCAATCGAAACAAACGTTGTAGATGTCTATATTCGTTACTTGCGTGGAAAAATCGATGTTCCAGGTAAGGAATCATACATTCAAACAGTGCGAGGAATGGGTTACGTTATCCGTGAAAAATGAGTAAATTACAAGATAAATTATTTGGTAAAGTAACCATTAGAAAAAAGTTGACCATGACAACTGCTGTGGTCTTCTTTCTTGTATTGTCGATGTTCACTCTGGTTGTTGTTTTCTCGGCCAATACGCTTCTTTTGCAACGTGAACGTCAAAATGTAAATAACACAATTTCGAAAGTTGTTACTTATATCGAAAAGGACTGGGATTCTGATGAAGAGTTGAGTCCAGAACCGCTTTTAGCGGCCCTTTATTCGCCTAAAAATATCTATGCATCAATCATTAATGGTGTGCTTTCTGAAAAGCACTCTTTGGATGGTCAAGTTGCAATTTCTAATAAATTATTTTCTAACCAATCTGTTTTTGTTTATGACAAAAAGGGAACGTTTATCTTTACTTCTGAGGAAAACACAGACTCTCCTCCAGGCATGTCTGAAGTAAACAAACTGAAGTCAGTGTCCTATAAAGGAAAGCGTGGTTTCTTACTACAAGTTCCAATTTACGGTAAGGATAAAAAGACCATCGTTGGTTATGCCCAGATTTTCCATGATTTGGAATTCTACTATGCTCTGAAAGAGCGTTTGATTTTCTTATTGATTTTCCTAGAAGTGGGGATGACGGTCCTAGTTATCGCAGCAACTGTGGTTGTCTTGACATCTATTCTTCGTCCGATGAGACAGTTGCACGAAACGATGGGAGTTATCACCGATTCGCCAAGTGATTTGGAACTTCGTTCTAAGATTGAAAGTCACGATGAAATTGGTGATTTGGCGGTTAACTTTAACCGTATGATGGATAAAATCCAAGAAAATAATCAGATGCAGATGCGTTTCTTGAGTGACGTCAGTCATGAATTACGTACGCCGATTGCGGTTATCAAGGGCCATATGGACCTCTTGCAACGTTGGGGTAAAAATGACCCTGAGATTCTTGAGGAGAGTCTTGAGGCTGCAAGTCACGAGGCCAACCGTATGACGATTATGATTAATGATATGTTGGATTCTATCCGTGTCAAAGGATCATTTGAAAATCATAGAAATGATACGTGTGATTTGAATTCTTCAATCCGTACGGTTATTGGTAACTTCCGTGTCTTGCATGAAGATTACCAATTCTATCTCAATGATTTTGAGAGCTCAGAGCGTCCAGCACAGATTTACAGCCAACACTTTGAACAGGCGATTACTATTTTGATTGATAATGCGGTCAAGTATTCTCCTGTTAACAAGGAAATCCAGGTTACAATTAAGGCTCTAGAAGATGAAATGTTGGTACAAGTACAAGATAATGGTGAAGGGATTTCTAAAGAAGATATTGAGCATATCTTTGAACGTTTCTATCGTTCAGATAAGGCACGTAATCGTACGACAACGCAATCTGGTGTCGGTATTGGTTTGTCAATCCTTTACCAAATTGTGGAAGCTTATCGCTGCCGTATCGATGTTAGTTCTGAACTTGGTGTTGGAACACGTTTCGACCTTTACATTCCATTTGCGGATGGAGAAACGACGACACCTCAACTTGAGCTTTAAATCAATTTATAAGAGTCTTAGAGTGATTCTTGGTCGTGAGCACGCCTCGTTTAGAGCGTGCTTTTTGTGTGTTTTTATGGTAAAATAGAGTACCGAATTTCAAAGATTGGTGGTGAAGTGCATGCGTTGTCCAAAATGTCAACATAATAAATCTAGTGTTATCGATAGCCGTCAGGCAGAGGATGGGAATACCATTCGTCGTCGTCGTGAGTGTGATTCTTGTCATGCTCGTTTTACAACTTTTGAGCGTGTGGAAGAAGTTCCACTTTTGGTTGTCAAAAAAGACGGTACTCGTGAACAATTCTCTCGCGATAAGATTTTTAATGGTATCTTGATGAGTGCTCAGAAGCGTCCGGTTTCTAGTGAGGATATCGAAAATGCCATCACCCGTATTGAGCAAAATATTCGCCGTAACCATGATGGAGAGGTTGATAGTGATGTCATTGGGAATTTAGTGATGAAAGAACTCGCTGACCTTGATGAAATTACTTATGTACGTTTTGCTAGTGTCTACCGTTCTTTCAAAGATGTTGATGAGATTGAAGAGTTACTTCAAGAAATCACCAAAACTGTACGTGCGAAAAAAGAGTCTAAAAAATGAGACCTATTGAAGAATTTGTCTATGTTGGCAATCAGGTTATCGTTCCCGATCAGGCAAGTTTGATGCGTTGCTATTATCCTATTATTGGGAGTGAGGGATATGCTCTCTACCAGTATTTCGTGGCTTTTTATGACAATGGTAATCACCGCCATAAGTTTGCAGCTATTCTGAACCACCTTAACTTTGGAATGCAGCCCCTTCAGGAAGCACTGGCGGTTCTGACAGCAGTAGATCTCTTGGCTTTTTACCAGTCACCCCAAGGTTTTTATGTTATAGAGCTTAAGTCTCCCTTATCAATTGAGCAGTTTCTAAAACATGCTGTTTATAGTTCACTTCTCGAGCAAAAGATTAGTGAACCAGCAGTAGACGCTTTGAAACCGGCAGGTCTACAAGGCTTGCTAGATTTATCTAAACGTTTTTCGGATGTCTTTACCGATGAGCGTTTGGCTCAAAAATCTGTGTCTGAAATCAAGCCTAAAAATTCATTTGATTTAACCAGTTTCAGGAATCGTATGCAGGCTGATGGGCTTGTATTTACAGATGAAAAGACAGATGTGCCAGAAATCTATAAATTGTCTGAGACTCATGGCATGAATTGGTATGATACCTATCTCTTAGCGAAAAAGACAGCCGTGAACCACCAGATTATTGTCAAGCGTATGCAGGTGCAATTAGAACAGGCTCAAGCTCAAACATTGGGTGGTGATTCTGCTTTGACGGAGACGGAGAAAAAGATTCTTAAAGCGGTTAGGTCCGAAAAGCCTATAGATTACTTGCAAAGTGCTAAAGGCCCAAGCGGGACTGTGACTAATTCTGAGAAGCAGATTCTCACGGATTTGGCACAAAGAGGCTTTATGGATGAGGTCATTAACCTTATGGTTGCCTACAGTTTGGGACGGACACGTTCGACGAATGTGAATCGAGAGTATATCTCTAAACTTGCCAACGACTTTGCTTTTAAGAATATCGTCACTGCTGAACAGGGGCTTTTAGCTTTGCGTAGTGGTTACGATAAGAAATCACAGCAAGCAAAAGCTGATTCTAAGAAGAAAACAAATGTGCCGAGCTGGAGTAATCCAGATTATGATAATCAAACCAGTCAGGCTGATCAGGCCAAGTTGGATGAAATTAGACGTCGAGCTTTGGCAAAACTAGAAAAAGGAAAGGAGTAGCCTATGGAAAGAGTTGGACAAACCCTAAACCGAACAGGGCATCATGGGTCTGGCAATGCAACAGATTTAACGAAGCAAATTTTAGCGGATCCAAGAGTGGCTAGCTTTATTCAAGAGCATAGCCTAAGCCAGGATGAAATCAAGCGTAGTCTTCCTAAGTTTAATCAATTCCTGGTGGAATGCCGTAAGGTAAAGGAAGGTGATGCCTCGTATATTGCCAAAGGGTATGAACCGATTCTGACCATGAATGAAGGCTACGCTGATGTCACCTATAAGGAGACGCGTCAGCTCAAAGAGCAACAAGAACAGCAGGCTATTGCTAAACGGATTAATTTGGTGAGTCTGCCTCAGTCTTATCGTAAGATTACCTTTGCGGACATTGCTCTAGATGATGTGGCTCGTGTTGATACCTTTGAGAGTCTCGTGGATTTTGTGGCGAATTACCCTAGTCCAGACCAGAAAGGCCTTTATATCTACGGAGACATGGGGGTTGGAAAATCCTTCATGTTGGCTGCTATGGCTCATGAACTTTCAGAGACCAAGAAGGTTGCGACGACCATTATTCATTACCCATCATTTACTATTGATGTTAAAAATGGAATCAAGGATGGTTCTGTCAAGGAGCAAATTGATGCTGTCAAACAGGCGGAAGTTTTGGTTCTAGATGATATTGGTGCAGAACAATTCTCTTCTTGGATTAGAGATGATGTTTTGCAAGTTATACTCCAGCATCGCATGATTGAGGAGCTGCCTACCTTCTTTACGTCTAACTATAGTTTTGCGGATCTAGAAGCTAAGCTATCCAATGGACGTCAAGGAGACGAGACTTGGCAGGCCAAACGTGTGATGGAGCGTATTCGTTTTCTTGCCAAAGAGGTTCACTTGAAGGGTGTTAATCGCCGTTAAGTTGAATCTATTAATAATAAAGAATAAGAGAGTTTGCTTTCCTTGGTGGAAGTGAGACTGCTAAATGAAGAAAGGAATCCCTATTTAATCAGGGACTTAAACATATGACATTACCTACAGTTGCTATCGTGGGTCGCCCAAACGTTGGGAAATCGACCCTATTTAACCGAATTGCGGGTGAACGTATCTCTATCGTCGAAGACGTTGAAGGGGTAACACGTGACCGTATTTATACCTCTGCTGAATGGCTTAATCGCCAGTTTAGCTTGATTGATACTGGTGGTATCGATGATGTTGATGCACCATTTATGGAACAAATTAAGCACCAAGCTGACATTGCCATGACTGAAGCTGACGTTATTGTCTTTGTCGTCTCAGGTAAGGAAGGCGTGACAGATGCGGACGAGTACGTTGCTCGTATTCTCTATAAGACCAACAAGCCAGTTATCTTGGCGGTAAATAAAGTGGATAACCCTGAGATGCGTGCAGATATCTATGATTTTTATTCTCTAGGTCTTGGTGATCCTTATCCAGTTTCATCTGTTCACGGTATCGGTACAGGGGATGTTCTCGATGCTATCGTTGAAAATCTTCCAACAGAAGTTGAAGAAGAAAATACAGATATCATTCGTTTTAGTTTGATTGGACGTCCAAACGTCGGAAAATCAAGCTTGATTAACGCCATTTTGGGCGAGGACCGAGTGATTGCTAGCCCGATTGCTGGTACGACTCGAGATGCCATTGATACAAACTTTGTGGACAGTGAAGGTCAAGAGTATACCATGATTGACACCGCTGGTATGCGTAAATCTGGTAAGGTTTATGAAAACACAGAAAAATACTCTGTCATGCGTTCAATGCGTGCTATTGACCGTTCTGATATCGTCCTTATGGTTATTAATGCCGAAGAAGGTATCCGTGAGTATGACAAGCGTATCGCTGGTTTTGCCCATGAAGCTGGTAAAGGGATTATCATCGTAGTTAACAAATGGGATACGATTAAGAAAGACAATCATACCGTTGCTAACTGGGAAGCAGATATCCGTGATCAGTTCCAATTTTTGAGCTATGCACCAATTATCTTTGTATCGGCTGAGACGAAACAACGTCTTAACAAGTTGCCAGAGATGATTAAACGCATCAGTGAGAGTCAAAATCGTCGTATTTCATCGGCTGTTTTGAATGATGTTATCATGGATGCCATTGCCATCAACCCAACACCAACTGACAAAGGAAAACGCCTTAAGATTTTCTATGGTACACAAGTTTCGGTTAAACCACCAACATTTGTTATCTTTGTCAATGAAGAAGAGCTTATGCACTTCTCATACATGCGTTTCTTGGAAAATCAAATTCGTCAAGCCTTTGGTTTCGAGGGAACACCAATTCATTTGATTGCTCGTAAACGTAAATAAAAAAGAGACCAACCAGAATAGAATCTTTATGGGTTGGTCTTTTATCATTGTAAGGAGAAAACGATGTTAGAAAATGTTCAAGCTTATTTGTCAAAACAGGGAGTTAAGTATATCAAACCTGAAAAAGCCGGTCCACATCAGGAAGAGATGGAAGACCTCAAGGCGCTTGGTCAAGCAGCTCGTAAGGAGATGCAGACTTTAGCAAAACTTCTAGAGGAGCGTTTGGCACCCTTTAAGATGGATCGTGTCAGTAATTGGGCCAATCAGGCACAAATATGTCGCCCGCACTTTTGGTGCTATTACAGGGCCCCTGAGGATAGTTTAGACGATGTTGCTATGGCGATTCGACTTTATGGTCAGCCTGAAAAATGGGGGATTTCAGTAGAAGTTAGCTTTGTCGAACGTAAAAAATCAGATACCACTCTAGCTAAGCAACATAAGGTCCTAGACTTACCGATTGCTTTTCCACTTTACTATTTTGCTCAAGAAGATGGTGTCAGTCATCGTGTGGAAGGAACTGAAGAGAATCGCCAGATGCTTAAAGAAGCAGTTAGAGATGGTCGTGTTCGTAAGGTGTTAGTCAAGTATGATGTGACAGTGACTGCTAGTGAAACAATGGAAGAGTTGGTAGAAGAACTCGCTGATGGGTTCTATAAGTTGAAACCATACTACGAGGAAGCTAATCGAAACTAAAAAACTTTGGTTTAAATATTTAATTTTTTACTATCAGTTAGATTATTTACTTGGTATGAAGTTATTAAAATCTATTTTTGAGATAGAAACATTGTAAGTTCTAAAAGAATTGTGAATAATTGAATGTATTATTAATAAATTTATTTTTAATCTGTATTGATTGTTTGCATTCTAGATAAATTGTTTATGCTATAATTAAGAATATATAACAAAGGAGATATCTATGGAAAAAGATTACAATCAAAATAATTTGGCTAATTACTCAAAATATAATTCTCAGGTACCAATTAAGACTAAACGAAAGAATAGATTGGTAATCTGTAGTTTATTGGTCGTTCTAGTAATCTCTGCAATTTCATTTGGAGCATATTATGTCTATTCGATTAAGAATAGTGTAGATGGTGTGTGGACACTAACTGATAATAGCCGAAAATCATTGTACTCTTATCCAAGTGGGGAATATAATGTTGAACTTGTAATTAAGGGAAATTCTTTTCAGATGATTACTAGTCTTAAATATTTTAAAGAAAGTGATTTTAAAAAGGAAAAAGATTATTATGAAAAGGATAAGTTTTATAATGTAGATGAAAGCTCTAAGACCATCTCTTGGTACTCTGCTAAGGGAACTATAAATAAGAAAAATTCAAAAATTTATTTTTATAGTAGATCGGAGAAAAATAAAAATAAATGGGAATACCACTCTACGTCGAAATTTAATCTGAATAAAGGTATGATTTCTATTTCTCAAATAGATTCGTCGATAGGACCAAGTAATTTGTATTTTATAAAAGTTAACAAGTAGGTAAAAATAAAAGTTATCAGAGGTTATTATACTTAGCCTAAAAAGTTAGAAAGATAATTTGAGTAAGGGATTTAGTTCTTTATTGTACAAGACTAAGTCCTTTTCTACCATTTGTCAAGTATATCAAGGTATTTGATGAAAAATAGTTTGAGTTCCATATGTCAAACGAAGGAAATTGTCTTTTTTTGAGCTAAAGTTTAGTGTAAAAAGTGTACACAAAACCAACACCTTACATAGTGATTTTTTTGATAAGGTGTTACAATAATATGGCATAAACAATTTTACCGATTTTGGGTAG
>NZ_KV832012.1:0-5047 GCF_001837325.1 Streptococcus sp. HMSC065H07 | reverse complement strand
AGACCTTTGAGAACTGAATAAGAAACCAAGTGCAGGGTTATGATAGAAGAAATTATAACCTGTCAATTTACAAGAATAAATCGTCAGACGACGGTAATGAGTTAACGCTCGAACAATTATTAAAGATTTTAATGAGAGTTTGATCCTGGCTCAGGACGAACGCTGGCGGCGTGCCTAATACATGCAAGTAGAACGCTGAAGAGAGGAGCTTGCTCTTCTTGGATGAGTTGCGAACGGGTGAGTAACGCGTAGGTAACCTGCCTTGTAGCGGGGGATAACTATTGGAAACGATAGCTAATACCGCATAACAATGGATGACACATGTCATTTATTTGAAAGGGGCAATTGCTCCACTACAAGATGGACCTGCGTTGTATTAGCTAGTAGGTGAGGTAACGGCTCACCTAGGCGACGATACATAGCCGACCTGAGAGGGTGATCGGCCACACTGGGACTGAGACACGGCCCAGACTCCTACGGGAGGCAGCAGTAGGGAATCTTCGGCAATGGGGGCAACCCTGACCGAGCAACGCCGCGTGAGTGAAGAAGGTTTTCGGATCGTAAAGCTCTGTTGTAAGTCAAGAACGAGTGTGAGAGTGGAAAGTTCACACTGTGACGGTAGCTTACCAGAAAGGGACGGCTAACTACGTGCCAGCAGCCGCGGTAATACGTAGGTCCCGAGCGTTGTCCGGATTTATTGGGCGTAAAGCGAGCGCAGGCGGTTTGATAAGTCTGAAGTTAAAGGCTGTGGCTCAACCATAGTTCGCTTTGGAAACTGTCAAACTTGAGTGCAGAAGGGGAGAGTGGAATTCCATGTGTAGCGGTGAAATGCGTAGATATATGGAGGAACACCGGTGGCGAAAGCGGCTCTCTGGTCTGTAACTGACGCTGAGGCTCGAAAGCGTGGGGAGCGAACAGGATTAGATACCCTGGTAGTCCACGCCGTAAACGATGAGTGCTAGGTGTTGGATCCTTTCCGGGATTCAGTGCCGCAGCTAACGCATTAAGCACTCCGCCTGGGGAGTACGACCGCAAGGTTGAAACTCAAAGGAATTGACGGGGGCCCGCACAAGCGGTGGAGCATGTGGTTTAATTCGAAGCAACGCGAAGAACCTTACCAGGTCTTGACATCCCGATGCTATTTCTAGAGATAGAAAGTTACTTCGGTACATCGGTGACAGGTGGTGCATGGTTGTCGTCAGCTCGTGTCGTGAGATGTTGGGTTAAGTCCCGCAACGAGCGCAACCCCTATTGTTAGTTGCCATCATTCAGTTGGGCACTCTAGCGAGACTGCCGGTAATAAACCGGAGGAAGGTGGGGATGACGTCAAATCATCATGCCCCTTATGACCTGGGCTACACACGTGCTACAATGGTTGGTACAACGAGTTGCGAGTCGGTGACGGCAAGCTAATCTCTTAAAGCCAATCTCAGTTCGGATTGTAGGCTGCAACTCGCCTACATGAAGTCGGAATCGCTAGTAATCGCGGATCAGCACGCCGCGGTGAATACGTTCCCGGGCCTTGTACACACCGCCCGTCACACCACGAGAGTTTGTAACACCCGAAGTCGGTGAGGTAACCTTTTGGAGCCAGCCGCCTAAGGTGGGATAGATGATTGGGGTGAAGTCGTAACAAGGTAGCCGTATCGGAAGGTGCGGCTGGATCACCTCCTTTCTAAGGAAAAACGGAATGTACTTGAGTTTCTTATTTAGTTTTGAGAGGTCTTGTGGGGCCTTAGCTCAGCTGGGAGAGCGCCTGCTTTGCACGCAGGAGGTCAGCGGTTCGATCCCGCTAGGCTCCATTGAATCGAAAGATTCAAGTATTGTCCATTGAAAATTGAATATCTATATCAAATTCCATATGTAATTAATTACATATAGATAGTAACAAGAAAATAAACCGAAACGCTGTGAATATTTAATGAGTTAGGTCGCAAGACCAAAATAAGGTTAAGTTAATAAGGGCGCACGGTGGATGCCTTGGCACTAGAAGCCGATGAAGGACGTGACTAACGACGAAATGCTTTGGGGAGCTGTAAGTGAGCAATGATCCAGAGATGTCCGAATGGGGGAACCCGGCAGGTAATGCCTGTCACTCATTACTGTTAAGGTAATGTAGAGGAAGACGCAGTGAACTGAAACATCTAAGTAGCTGCAGGAAGAGAAAGCAAAAGCGATTGCCTTAGTAGCGGCGAGCGAAACGGCAAGAGGGCAAACCGAAGAGTTTACTCTTCGGGGTTGTAGGACTGCAACGTGGACTTAAAGATTATAGAAGAACTACCTGGGAAGGTAGGCCAAAGAGAGTAATAGCCTCGTATTCGAAATAGTCTTTATACCTAGCAGTATCCTGAGTACGGCGAGACACGAGAAATCTCGTCGGAATCTGGGAGGACCATCTCCCAACCCTAAATACTCTCTAGTGACCGATAGTGAACCAGTACCGTGAGGGAAAGGTGAAAAGCACCCCGGGAGGGGAGTGAAATAGAACCTGAAACCGTGTGCCTACAACAAGTTCGAGCCCGTTAATGGGTGAGAGCGTGCCTTTTGTAGAATGAACCGGCGAGTTACGATATGATGCGAGGTTAAGTTGAAGAGACGGAGCCGTAGGGAAACCGAGTCTTAATAGGGCGCATTAGTATCATGTCGTAGACCCGAAACCATGTGACCTACCCATGAGCAGGTTGAAGGTGAGGTAAAACTCACTGGAGGACCGAACCAGGGCACGTTGAAAAGTGCTTGGATGACTTGTGGGTAGCGGAGAAATTCCAAACGAACTTGGAGATAGCTGGTTCTCTCCGAAATAGCTTTAGGGCTAGCGTCGATGTTAAGTCTCTTGGAGGTAGAGCACTGTTTGGGTGAGGGGTCCATCCCGGATTACCAATCTCAGATAAACTCCGAATGCCAACGAGATATAATCGGCAGTCAGACTGCGAGTGCTAAGATCCGTAGTCGAAAGGGAAACAGCCCAGACCACCAGCTAAGGTCCCAAAATATATGTTAAGTGGAAAAGGATGTGGGGTTGCACAGACAACTAGGATGTTAGCTTAGAAGCAGCTATTCATTCAAAGAGTGCGTAATAGCTCACTAGTCGAGTGACCCTGCGCCGAAAATGTACCGGGGCTAAAACATATTACCGAAGCTGTGGATACCTTTATAGGTATGGTAGGAGAGCGTTCTATGTGCGAAGAAGGTGTACCGTGAGGAGTGCTGGAGCGCATAGAAGTGAGAATGCCGGTATGAGTAGCGAAAGACAGGTGAGAATCCTGTCCACCGTAAGACTAAGGTTTCCAGGGGAAGGCTCGTCCGCCCTGGGTTAGTCGGGACCTAAGGAGAGACCGAAAGGTGTATCCGATGGACAACAGGTTGATATTCCTGTACTAGAGTATATAGTGATGGAGGGACGCAGTAGGCTAACTAAACCAGACGATTGGAAGTGTCTGGCCAAGCAGTGAGGTGTGATATGAGTCAAATGCTTATATCTCTAACATTGAGCTGTGATGGGGAGCGAAGTTTAGTAGCGAAGTTAGTGATGTCACACTGCCGAGAAAAGCTTCTAGCGTTAATTATACTCTACCCGTACCGCAAACCGACACAGGTAGTCGAGGCGAGTAGCCTCAGGTGAGCGAGAGAACTCTCGTTAAGGAACTCGGCAAAATGGCCCCGTAACTTCGGGAGAAGGGGCGCTGACTTATGGTCAGCCGCAGTGAATAGGCCCAAGCAACTGTTTATCAAAAACACAGCTCTCTGCTAAATCGTAAGATGATGTATAGGGGGTGACGCCTGCCCGGTGCTGGAAGGTTAAGAGGAGTGCTTAGCGTAAGCGAAGGTATGAATTGAAGCCCCAGTAAACGGCGGCCGTAACTATAACGGTCCTAAGGTAGCGAAATTCCTTGTCGGGTAAGTTCCGACCCGCACGAAAGGCGTAATGATTTGGGCACTGTCTCAACGAGAGACTCGGTGAAATTTTAGTACCTGTGAAGATGCAGGTTACCCGCGACAGGACGGAAAGACCCCATGGAGCTTTACTGCAGTTTGATATTGAGTATCTGTACCACATGTACAGGATAGGTAGGAGCCTATGACCTCGGGACGCCAGTTTCGAGTGAGGCGTTGTTGGGATACTACCCTTGTGTTATGGCTACTCTAACCCAGATAGGTTATCCCTATCGGAGACAGTGTCTGACGGGCAGTTTGACTGGGGCGGTCGCCTCCTAAAAGGTAACGGAGGCGCCCAAAGGTTCCCTCAGAATGGTTGGAAATCATTCGCAGAGTGTAAAGGTATAAGGGAGCTTGACTGCGAGAGCTACAACTCGAGCAGGGACGAAAGTCGGGCTTAGTGATCCGGTGGTTCCGCATGGAAGGGCCATCGCTCAACGGATAAAAGCTACCCTGGGGATAACAGGCTTATCTCCCCCAAGAGTTCACATCGACGGGGAGGTTTGGCACCTCGATGTCGGCTCGTCGCATCCTGGGGCTGTAGTCGGTCCCAAGGGTTGGGCTGTTCGCCCATTAAAGCGGCACGCGAGCTGGGTTCAGAACGTCGTGAGACAGTTCGGTCCCTATCCGTCGCGGGCGTAGGAAATTTGAGAGGATCTGCTCCTAGTACGAGAGGACCAGAGTGGACTTACCGCTGGTGTACCAGTTGTTCTGCCAAGAGCATCGCTGGGTAGCTATGTAGGGAAGGGATAAACGCTGAAAGCATCTAAGTGTGAAGCCCACCTCAAGATGAGATTTCCCATGATTTTATATCAGTAAGAGCCCTGAGAGATGATCAGGTTGATAGGTTAGAAGTGGAAGTGTGGTGACACATGTAGCGGACTAATACTAATAGCTCGAGGACTTATCCAAAGAAAGTAACTGAGACATATTGACAACGATTTGGTTTCTTGATACAGTATAGATATTCAATTTTGAGTTGAGAATACTCAGAGTTAAGTGACGATAGCCTAGGAGATACACCTGTTCCCATGCCGAACACAGAAGTTAAGCCCTAGTACGCCTGATGTAGTTGGGGGTTGCCCCCTGTTAGATACGGTAGTCGCTTAGC
>NZ_KV832011.1:1697-2537 GCF_001837325.1 Streptococcus sp. HMSC065H07 | reverse complement strand
GTAAGACTCTTGAAACTGTAAGCAACGATGCATCAGGTAACGTTAAGTTCTCTAAACTTGAGTTCAAGAAAGGCCAAGAAGGCGTACACAACTACACAGTAGAAGAAGTTAAAGGCTCAGATGCAACCGTTACATACGATACAATGAAAGCGAATGTAACAGTCACAGTTAAACACGATGGAACAGCTAAAGTTCTTATCGCGACTGTAGGCGACATTGCGGATAAAGAATTTAACAACCGTGTGACTCCACCAGAAGAACCTAAGTTCCAACCAGAGAAATATGTATTGAATACAGCTAAATTCTCTATCACAGATAACAAGCTTCTCGATGATGACTCAGAATTGGCTGACAAGTACGCAGACACAAATGCGAACCCATACGCTGACAAAGATGGTAACAACGAAGCAGAAAACATCAATACTAAGTCAGTTAAACGCGGCGAAAAAATCTACTATCAAGTATGGTTGGATACAACTAAATTCGACGCAGCTAACAAAGACAACGTTCAAACTGTAGGAATCACTGATGACTTCGATGAAACTAAGGTTGATGTAGATGGTTCAGCAATCAAAGCTTACGATTCAGTAACTGGAGCTGATGTCACAGATAAATTTGACATTAAAGTTGAAAATGGTGTGATGACTGCAACACTTAAAGATGGCTTCACTAAGTCACTTGGCGACGCAGAAAATACTCAAATTATCGATACTACTAAGTTCGAATTTGGACGTTACTACAAGTTTGATATTCCAGCAACTGTTAAGAACGATGTTCCTGGCGGTGCAGATATCGAAAATACTGCTGCCCAAGTTGTTAACTACTACAACCCAGTAAGCA
>NZ_KV832011.1:1333-1597 GCF_001837325.1 Streptococcus sp. HMSC065H07 | reverse complement strand
AATTCAGCTTCGTACTTAAAGATTCAACAGGTAAGACTCTTGAAACTGTAAGCAATGATGCTTCTGGTAACGTTAAGTTCTCTAAACTTGAGTTCAAGAAAGATCAAGAAGGTGTTCACAACTACACAGTAGAAGAAGTTAAAGGAAGCGACGCAACCGTTACATACGACACAATGAAAGCGAATGTAACAGTTACAGTGAAACACGATGGTACAGCTAAAGTACTTATTGCGACTGTAGGCGACATTGCGGATAAAGAATTTA
>NZ_KV832011.1:0-1233 GCF_001837325.1 Streptococcus sp. HMSC065H07 | reverse complement strand
TAACCGTGGCGACAAGTTGGTTTACCAAGTATGGCTTGATACAACTAAATTCGATGCAGCTAACAAGGACAATATCCAATCAGTAGGAATCTCAGATGACTACGATGAAACTAAATTGGATCTTGACGCTACTAAGATTAAAGCCTACGATTCAGTAACAGGTGATGATGTTACAGCCAAATTCGATATCAAAGTTGAAAACGGTGTGATCACTGCAACCCTTAAAGATGGCTTCACTAAGTCACTTGGCGATGCAGAAAACACACAAGTTATCGACACAACTAAATTCGCCTTCGGACGTTACTACAAGTTCGACATCCCAACAACAGTGAAAGCTGATGTACCTGGTGGTGTAGATATCGAAAACACTGCGGCTCAAGTAGTTAACTACTACAACCCAACAACTAAGAAAGTTGAAAAACCAAACAAACCAACTGAAAAACGTGTTAACAACGTTCCAGTTGAAGTGGAATTCAACTTCACTAAACGTTTGGAAGGCCGTGAGCTTAAAGCTAACGAATTCAGCTTCGTACTTAAAGATTCAACAGGTAAAGTTCTTGAAACAGTAAGCAACGATGCCTCAGGTAACGTTAAGTTCTCTAAACTTGAATTCAATAAGAGTCAAGAAGGTGTACACAACTACACAGTAGAAGAAGTTAAAGGAACAGACGCAACCGTTACATACGATACAATGAAAGCGAATGTAACAGTCACAGTTAAACACGATGGAACAGCTAAAGTTCTTATCGCGACTGTAGGCGACATTGCGGACAAAGAATTTAACAACCGTGTAACACCTCCAGAAGAGCCTAAGTTCCAACCAGAGAAATATGTCTTGAATACAGAGAAATTCTCTATCACAGATAACAAGCTTCTTAATGATGATGATGAGTTGACTGATAAATATGGTGAAACAAATACTGATCCATATGTAGACAAAACAGACAACAATGAAGCAGAAAATATCAATACTAAGACTGTTAAACGTGGCGATAAGTTGGTTTACCAAGTATGGTTGGATACAACTAAATTCGACGCAGCTAACAAGGACAACATCCAATCAGTAGGAATCTCAGATGACTACGATGAAACTAAATTGGATCTTGACGCTACTAAGATTAAAGCCTACGATTCAGTAACAGGTGATGATGTTACAGCTAAATTCGATATCACTGTTAACAAGGGTGTGATCACTGCAACACTTAAAGATGGCTTCACTAAGTCACTTGGCGA
>NZ_KV832010.1:0-27737 GCF_001837325.1 Streptococcus sp. HMSC065H07 | reverse complement strand
TTACTGAGGTTAAATAAGGTTTCAATACGAATCAATACAAAAGAAAAACGCTGATTTCAAGCGTTTTTTCTTTTTGCAAAATGCAGTATACTGCACTGTATTTCAATTCAAACTCTACCTTTTACTCTACCTTTTTTTAATTAAAGGTGATGTCTCCTTATTCATTATATAACATCAATAAACAAGTCTTCCCATTGAGTAATAGATGCTGGAAGAATCGACTTATTGTTCTTATAGAAATCCAATAAGTCTTTATCTCTTATCCGAACTACATTCTTAAGCTGATCTAGATTAATTACTAGTGGTGCATATAGATAGACTATATATCCTTTCTCAACATATTGTTTAAACTCTAATGCATCAAGTTCTTTTGCTTTTCTCCCCTTCACTTGAACTACTGCTTTTCTAGGGTTATCAACATCCCTCGAAATCATTTCACACTCGATCTTAATAGTAGTAGATTTATTTGCAATTGAATTGGATAGAACATAGTAGTTTTCTTTTATTTGGAGATAGGAAATAACAAGTTCCTCTAAATCAAAATCTGGTAAATTATCTAGAAGACTGCCCTCAAATGGAATAACCTTATAAAATTCACTCTTTGACATCTGATTGAAAATCTTCTTTGAGTATTCTATTATTATTTCATCATGAATTCTTTCAACTGTTCCTCCTCGAGGTCTATTGAAAGAAGATTTGATTTGACCTGGAACTTGCATTCCAATATTATAAGCCTCTACAGGTATGATTGCTCCAATATCCAAGTACTCATCACATACTACCTCAACTTGTGACCTTACCCTACAAATCCAATAATTTCCATTTAAGTCTCGTGTCCAAAATAGATCATCAGCCTTTGTATCTCTAAAAACATTTATTGCAGAGTTTGCTCTACCTCTCTCTTCTTTTATTCGATTGTAGTATCCTTGAAAATCATCTTTTTTAATATCACTACTTAATCTACTCCAGCCAAGTGCTAGATACTGTTTAGAACCATTTAAACAAAAATCAATTAATTCTTTTCTAACATTATCATTGTTTCTCTTTAAATGTATTCTAGCCACGTAGGCCATTTCACTGTCCATCTTTTCCCTTTAAAATAATCTCCTGAGCCTCTTTATATAAATAATAATAACTAGTACGACTTATCTCTGATTCATCTATTAATCCAATAAGAAAATCAATATCTTCACTTGCTTCTTGGCTTAGTTTAGACTTTACTTCAACCAAATTCTTGCGAAGTTTTACAAACAGTCGACCAAATATTTCAGCTTCTTCTTTCTCTTTTTTTTCTTTTTCTCTTTGTTTCTTTATTACTTCATTTTTAGTAGCCATCGACTGTAATTTGTCATAATTTATCTCACCATCTTCGAATTTATTCCTCACAGATTCCATAAATTTAGGTGAAATACGAGTTCGATTATATGCTTCTTTCACTAATCCAGTGATATCCATCCACTGAGGGATTTCTGTAGACTCGTTAAAAATTTTGACCTCATGGTTAGTAACAACTAGTTTCTGTTCTTCATCAACATAGTGTCCCTGTTCTTTATGGTTTTCTATATCAGCAAGGTATTTCTTCACTCTCCATTGTTTTACAATTCTCTTACCTTCGCTAGATAATCCGTAAGAATGTACATATTGATATAACCAATCAGGGAAATCGTCATCTCCTATTGTCCATCTATCTTTTTCGTGATGGGTTGTCGTATTTCTTAATTCACGATCTGGATACTTAACATTATTATAAACATATTTAATAATTTCATCCCTCTCCTGAACATACTCATTCCAATATTTACTGTACTTAGCGTAGGGTGCGAATTTTTTTGTTCTGTATATAACAGTACCCATAATTGTAAACTCCTTTAGAAACTCTCTAACTACTATTTCTTATTACGGCAAAACTAGAAAATACACAAATGAAATGTCTCACTTATTGTTATTAGTATTTTTTAGAACGAAATCGCATAAACACAAAAAGCATCTCGTATAATAAATTCGAAATGCCTTGAATATTTTATTTAGCCAACTATTTGGCTCAGTAAAATATTTAAAGTATTTTTCATTCTAAGAATCATTGTAGTGAAGATGATTTCTTAATTCTGTAATCTCTTTGTTTCTATATTACTATTTTTTTCATCAAAATTATTTTCAAAAAACCATTTATATGCTCTTTCTGCAATAATTTTTGTTTCTAAATAGTCTAAACCGCCACCGACTACAGCTCCTACACCTGGAACTAATTTCCCTAAATTAACAATCCCTTTATTTCCAAATTTAGTAATTAATCTGAAACCGATTTTCTTATTAATCGAAATAAGTACTTTCCCAGGGATTTTCTCCACCATCTTTATTGCTACTTTTTCTCCTAGCTTAATTCCAGCCTTCTTTAATATCTGATTGACTGCAACACCAGCTAAACAAGCATAAACTAATGTCTGGGTTTGATCGCTTTTTAAATCATACCCAGCCATATATGCACAACAAGCTATCATACGCATCTGCACATATAACACATTCGCAATATTGGCAGGTACTGCAACTGGCAAAGTAATAATACCTCCTAATCCACTAACAACTCCTGACGTGGTACATTTTATCATTTGTTTGTTTAACATTTCTTTGCAAGCTTTTTCTTTGGAATCATATTTACTTAAATAATCATCTGCAAAACTATCGATTGGCTTACTAATCATAGGAACGCCATTTAATATTTTTTTATAAGAATCATCTAGAAAATTCATGATATCTTGCTGTGAGACACTGGCTTTACTTACCATAATTTTAATCCTCAGTATAAATTCTAAATTTTTTATATTTTCGAATATTGTACCACTTTTAAGATATTTTTTCTATCCTTGTAAAAATATCTTAAAAGTATGTTTCACTCGACTTTTCTCTTATAGAGATACATTTATATTAAATATGATAAAATATTCTTCGTTAGAGGGGTTATAAAATAAAAAACTGTTATTCTGTTTCTATTTCTAAGAAGCTCTATTATTTTAGTTGCTTGCCATTCTTCACAAATCAAGTCTCTAGATGGTGAATATTAAAAGAAGATAAATGTATTATAGGCATGGTTAAGCTGAAAATTTTACAGGTAATAGAAAAAATAGTACATTTAACTTATCAGGTACTAATGTTACAAATCCAACTATCAACATTATTAAGAGGAGTATAATATAGTATGCCTCTTCAAGAGCAAATTATTTTTTTAGTAATTATACATATTTAGATTATTACATCATTCAATTTTTAGTTATCCAATAATTCTTTTCTTATTTAAAATACTAAGTTTCCAAAAAAGAGATATTTCTTAGAAAGAAAACTAAAAAATTGATATAATTAGCTATATTATAAACTAATCAAAGGAATTTCTTCTATGACTACATCAATAAATGTTGACAAAAGAAGCGTCAAACAACTATTAGAGACTGGAAAGAATAAAAGATTTATTATTCCTGAATATCAACGACCATATGCTTGGTCAGACGAACAAATCCAAGTTTTATTCGATGATCTAACTGAATACACACTCAATACAACAGAAGATGAAAATAATACTTACTTTCTTGGCACAATAGTTTCATATGAAAATGATAATAAAGAACAGGAAATAATCGATGGGCAACAGCGTATTACAAGCCTGTTTTTGCTGTTGAGAGCTATCTATACTAAATTAGAAAGTGGCGGTCCTGAGACTAATTTCTTGAAAAGTCAAATCGAACCAACAATTTGGAAACAGAATCCAACTACAGGGGTAGTTAACTTTAATGAAATCCTTATTAGTTCCCGAGTTATGGGAGAGGAAGGAAATCAAGAATTTGCTAATATACTAGTCTCTGGAAAAGCAGATGAAAAATCAAATAGTAACTATGCTAAAAATTATAGATTGCTCCAGCAACTTGTTAATGAATATGCTGTAGATAATCCATTGTCCTTTTATAACTTCATCAGTAATATATTAAATCAAGCTATTCTTCTTCCTATTACAGCCGATAGTCAAGAAACAGCACTAACTATTTTTTCAACTCTAAACGATAGAGGACTAGCATTATCAGATGCCGATATTTTTAAAGCAAAAATTTATAATCACTTGAATTCAGATGAAAAAAAGGAATTTATAGAACTCTGGCAAGAACTAGATGAACAAGCTACAAATGCTGGGGAAAGTATTCAAAAGTTGTTTTACTACTATATGTTTTACTTGAGAGCAAATGAAAACGATCGCAAGACAACCACTCCTGGTATTAGAAAATATTATGCAAAAAATAATTTCGAAAAACTGTACTCACAAGATTTAATGCAAAATTTAAATGCTATTTTAAATTTGTGGATTGTGATAAATAATAGAGTCTTACTAGAAAATGAAAAATGGTCCGAAAATATTGAAATAAAACAAACTTTGGATACTTTGACCTCTTATCCTAATGAGTTTTGGAAATATCCTGTTGTCATCTATTACTTACACTATCATTACAAAGATACATTTGAAGATGACTTTCTTATTTTTTTAAAAAGATTATTAGCAGTTCTATCGGCAAAATACATCATAACACCTACAATTAATGCCGTTAAAACTGGAATCTTGAATTTAAATGCAGAAATAATTAACTCAGCACAACCCAAATTCAATTTCGGCCAAATTGATGAGAAAGAATTGTCAGATAAAATTAAAACTGCGCATCGTAATACAGTAAGGATGATATTAAAGATCATAGCTTATCAACATCAATCAGAATTACTACCGGAAAAATGGGAGATTGAGCATATTCTTCCTCAAAAATGGCAATCAAGTTATTTCCCAACGAATTCCGAATCTGAAGTGAAAGAATTAGTTGAACATATTGGAAATAAAATTCCCTTTGAAAAGAAGCTCAATATTATCGCAAGCAACGGATACTTTGCTAAGAAAAAAGAAAGCTACAGGAAATCCAAAGTTGGTATATTACTCGATCTTACTCAAAATAACAACAATTGGGGACTTGATGAAATTAGAGAACGTGATATTCGTATTTCAGATGAATTAGTTGAAATACTGAAAGACTGGGGCCTGAACCAATCTGAAGCTAATATTGAAGAATTATTAACATTTATCCCGGAAGAACGACTTTCAGACTATCTTGATTTTATAAAGATTTTCAAAATGGAAGATACAAAAGAATCAAGAGAAAAATTTTTGAATATATAGAAATTTAACAAAACACTTTAGCTGATAACACATATTTTGTTACTACCAACTAAAGTGGTTTTTTCTGTTTAGTAACAATTATGGATACGTTTATCTATTTGTATCGTCCCCATCATTTAATAAGTTTCCGAAAAATAACTATTTTCTCGAAAGAAAGGTTTCTGTTACAATAAAAATGACGTATTTATTCTGTAACATATATTTGATAAAATGCAGTAAAGTAAGGAGGTAATTGAAATGAAGAAAATTACTAGTATCATACTATAACTGATCTCTACTATAACTTTAGTTTCTTGTACTTCCAAGTCACTTAATTCAATTAACGGTGACTATTATTGGATTTCAAGCGAGCGAAATGAATTAGCCTTTACAATAAAGGGAGATAAAGGTACTACAGAGCATGGTGAAGATGATAATTTTACAATCAACAAAGAAAATAGTACATTAGATCTCACAGGTAGCAATACTTCTGATTCAACAATCAAGTATAAATACAAAGATGGCATGTTTACTGTGAACGTGACAGGTGTTGAGCGTCAGTATTATCAAAAAGGTACCAAATCACATAAACAGGCCTTACAGAAAAATAGCTATAACAAGTAAATTCTGATTCATTTTATTGTTACTGAAAGTAAGTATTCAATATGAATTAATACATAATAAAAACGCTGATTTCAAGCGTTTTTTCTTTTTGTCAAATGCAGTATATTACACTGTATTTCAATTCAAACTCTACCTTTTTTGTAAAATCTGATCGGATAAGTGGAATTGAAACTGGAAAAATTCCTAAATAATCAGTTAACTCTTATTAGTTACTAATATAACTCTTTGAATATAGTTTAGAATAGAGAAAACGGAGGAAAACTATGAAAAAAGATACTGTACTATCGATGGACAGAAAATATCGCTATTTACTTTCCCATACTTAGGATGAGACAAAGCATACTATGTTATTTATTGCTTTAAATCTGTCTACGACTGACTAAGAAACTGATGATCCTACAATTCGCAAATGTATAAGTTATGCTAAATGCTAGGGGATATGAAAAAAACTAATTTTATAGATGCCTTATCGCTTTAGATTCATGCTCACTATCATTTAACCACTGTTCAATAATGAGCTGAAAATGGTCTAAATACAAAATGTTATCTGGGATATCATCAAAATCAAAGAGTGCATTATCTTCATGAGTTTTTATCACTATTCCAAGATCCAATTCTTTTTTCTGTATTGCTTTCTCTAATAGAGATATACTATCCATTAATGACTCTGACTCTTTTTGAATCTTGATTGGAATTGGCTTCCCACGAAAATGATTAGGTAAAAATCCGTCTATACCTTTATTCCTCTGTACTACCCTAGCTTTCAACGTCTTCAATAAAGTTTCTTCTTGATCAGTTTTATTGTTATATGCTTTAATTCCTTTTCGTAGTATATTCGAATTTGTTTTAATCAAATTATTCAATCGGCTTTTTGTAATTTCTACTGCTTCTGCAGAAGAATCAATTCCTATAAATCTTCTTCCAAGAAGTTTTGCTGCAACTAATGTTGTGCCACTACCGCAAAATGGATCCAAAACAATATCATTTTCATCAGTTACTATTTTTATTATTTGTTCTAATAATAAAATTGGTTTCTGTGTTGGATACCCTACACGTTCTTTGGCTTTTGGATTCAAAAAAGGAATATTCCATATATCCGATAAGGGTACTCCTTTTTTTTCTTTAGCAAGAACATAATTGCCACTTTCATCTACTTTATATATTGTTTTTGAATTTGAATTACGTTGGCGCTCAACCAATATCTGATCAATATTAGTTGTCGATGAATACTCTGTATAAATAGTATTAAACTTAAATTGCTTACTTTTAGAATAAAAATAGATATTTTGATGGTTATTTAATAATCCTTTTTTTGAATTCGACCATCTCTTGTAACTCCAGATTATTTCGCTCTGAAACATTTCATCACCAAATACTTCATCAAGTATTAATCTAATATGATGATTCGCACTTTTATCACAATGAACAAAAATACTTCCTGTTTTCTTTAATATACGTTTACATTCCCGTATTCTCTCTTTCAAAAATAACTTATAAGAATCTATTGAATCCCAATTATCTTCAAAGGAGTAAACTTTATTACTCTTGTTTGTCAATTTTTGCGTTTTCTGAGTAAAAAAAGGTGGATCCATATATATTAGATCAACACTTTCAGCATCTAGGTTCTTTAAAATTGCTAAATTATCACCTTGTATTACTTCCATTATTTCTTAGCCCCACTATTCTTTTCTGCAATTTCTTGTAAAATTGCTAATAAATCAATCCCTGTTTTATCTTTTAAATGTTCCCAAGCTGAGTCTCCATAATAGTACTGACCGCCGATTCCTTTATAAAGTGTTTCTAACGTCTGTTGAATCTTTATCGCTTGCTTTCTATTGGGGTAATAAAACATTAGTCGAACTGGAGTATACCCCTTGTCATTAACCACTTTGATTCGAGTATGCTCTTTTGTTATGTGGTCTCCATCAGTTGTAGCATCACGCCACTTTATCTCATATGCTTCTCTTTCTTCAATTAAACAATCTATTTCAAAAGTTTTCGGACGTTCTCCTCTAGTGTTTGGAATCTTAACTTTCTTTGCATTTTCCTCACCAAATTTTTCCACAAAACATAGTGTAGCAGCCTCTTCTAAAAACGATCCCGCATACTTATATAAAAAACGGCCTTTATTTTGATATAAATCAATATTTTCACCCTCTTCAAAAGAAATTCCCAAAACTCTATAAATCAGATAGTGACTCTTATCATCATCTTCCATCTCTTTAACTCTTTTTTGCACCTGTTTATCCAATTTACTGCTATATTGAGTTGCTAATTTTTCAATTTTTTCATTAATATCCATTGCAATCACCCCTATATAATTCATTGTTACATTATACCATGATTCAGTAAAACATATACCTAAAAATTTAGATAGATGATTATCAATCCTTTTTGGACACCTTTTCTCGGTTATATATTCTATAACCCGTAACTATTAAATACGTAAACTTCCTAAAAGAATTAGGATGACTAGTTGTTACCTCAAAATAAAAATAATGATCCTTCATTTTTGGCATTCTCTTTATTCAGTTTGAAATCATTCTTCTGGTTAATAACCATTGTTCGAAGTGTGTCATCAATTAAAAACGTCAATGGAACATCCATTGCTGAGATCTTTTGGAAGTCTTCTTCGAATCAGATATAGTCATCAGAAAAATAGTCTATCTGCAACTTATTTTCATAGAGTTCTTTTCTACTCATATGCTACTTCCTCTAAGAGGTGAATTGTAGAATATCATCAACTTGAACTAATCTATATCCGTCACTTGTTTTGACGGATATTTCTTTTCTTGATAACTCTCTGACTTCACCTATAACCGTGATTTTTTGAGCGTTATGTTTGACGGTGAATCGTCTTTTTAGCTGTCTAACATAGAGTTGATAAATTAACAAAAGTTTTTGAACTTTTCTTAAGTCGGTTGATAAGTCAACTCGATTACGTTCTTCACTCAGTGATGTCGTATGCTCATACAAGACAAATCCCATCCATTTTTACATACCAAGATCTTGATATTCTCTTGCTGATTAAAATGGTAGATATGAACGGTCAATCATTTTAATCCATCCAATCCTCCATTTGAATGACCTACTATCAGTTTACTTCTAGCGATACTTCTTGATGCACTATCAAGTGCATTCACTTTTAGTAACGAGGTGAAACCAAACTGATCTCTAATAGAGTCAATCACTGTCTGGAGCCTTTCTTCTTTTTCTACTTTGTCAACATCATCAAAGAGTGAAATTAATCCATAAGATTACACTTCGGATAGCTCCCGAAGTGTATTTGTTGTGAAATAACTTCAATACGTAGTTTATGACTACATCTGTATTATTAGTCGGCTCTAACTTCATCTGAGTCTGGATAGGTCGTTTCATTTCATTCCTTGAAAAGCCTATGGAGATGGAAACCGTACAACACTTCTTATGAGTTCTTCTCAATCGAATGGCTACCTACTCTGCTATTTCTCTTAAAATCAATTCAATTTCAACTTGTTTGGCATAATCCCTAGGCAAGATTTGAGAAATTCCTAGTATAAATATAAAAGGGTAAACCATGGCTTCGCCCTACGTTCGATTTTCCAAAGACTTTCTTGAAAATTGGAGAGGAAGCTAAGATAAGTCTGTTTGAATTATCTGCTCTACTCATCACACAAAACGAGGTCCTTAATTGAAATAAACAATGTCATAGTTTCGATCATCATAAACTGACGCCCCAATATCGGCAGACATCTTTTCGTAAACATGATATTCATAGAAATTTTCTGAAACTGATATTACTTGTTGAGTTTTCTCTTTTTGCACCAAGTCACGTGCATATTCTACTACTTGATTTTTACCTTTATTCGACAATGTATTATACAGACGAACAATCTCAATTTCTGTAAAATAACCTTTTGTTACTTTGAGTATTTGTTCTAGTTGTTTTACTTTCTCTTTGGATGGTTCTTTTATCCCTCGTTCCCATGCAGAATAGGCTTGATAGCTGATTCCTAATTGATCCGCAATATCTTTTTGAGTCATTTTTAGCTCTTTTCTACGAGCTTTTAGTTTTTCTGGTTGATACATAGTTCACCTCACATTAATAGTAACTGTATTTCTGCCTTTTTTCTTGCCTCTTCATCTGAGAATTTTTCTTTATCCCAAACATACGCAATCGACTTCCCTTTATTATAAATAAGCCATGTTTTTAAATTAATATTTTCTTCCTTGATTGCTTTCCAGTTATCTTGATTCAATAAATCTGGGTATTCTAGACTCGTTGTAAAGCCTACTTTTTTAACTCTCTGCTTAATCTGATTAATAAGGGAAGGTTGAAACTGATTGAACTCCTCGATAATTTGTTCTCTAATATCATGAAACAAACGAAAAATAGAAGCATTCTTCCCTTCAATATAGGTCTCAACTGCTTGTTTGATTTCATTATCTTTACTAGGATAATATCCTCGGAGAAAGTCCAAGAGGCGAAAGAATAATGCCTGCTTCGAAACATCCAAGCTATTTTGAGTGTGTTGAAAGGTGTCGCAATTATAATAGATCTTAGACAACAAAACAATGTCAGGCATTAATACGATAGCAGAAAAAATATTTGCTTCTCGTTCTAGCAAGTTCTCTTGGTTGTCAATCGATTCTGCAAAATAACTTCCATCATGTTTAAGAATGAAATGACCTAGTTCATGGCAAAGTGTGAAATTTTGTTTTACTTTTGGGTTATCTTTTTCATAAGAAAAACTAATACCTAATTCATCAATAACAGTTAATCCTTCAATCTTGTGATTTGAGAAGTGATGACTAATTACTTGAATTTGATATTTTTGAATACAATGTTGAAAGAAGTAATTGAAATTATAATTTAATAATGAAATATCGTTATCCTTCATGTACTGGTATAACACATGTTTTGCAGACTTACTTACTCTTGTATAAAATTCATCCAATGAATAGAACCTCCTTTAAGTATAAATTACAATCAACTAAACTTATTTGGTTGAGTTTGCTGTATGAAAAAAGTGGACGATTGTCCACTAAGATCTGGGTTTAGGGGGATATAATATTTCATTTAAATTACTAAATTTTTCTAAAATCGGATTAAGAATATCTGATAAATCAATTGTTTGTCCCGATGAATTAAATGCAGTCAAAATGTACCCTTGTCTATAAATTTTTAAGTATTTTAAAAATTCTAATATATCCTTTTCATTCATTTTTTCATATATCTTGTTCAGATCAACTTCTGATTCTTTTACATTTTCATAATCTCCCCCAACCAAAAAGTATGCTACATCAGCTGGATAATCAATTTTCCCATTATCATTTTGAATACAGGAATCTATATAATTTTTTGCTTGTTTTTTTAAATTATCATAAAAATGAGCAAACACATTGACTTTTCTATATATATGACATTTTTTCCCAACAGAATAATCTTTTAGTTTTTCCTCCCAAAAATCAAATGTCCGTTGTTTAAACGTGTCAATTGGTCCATTTTTAAGTGCCACTGAATTAGTTACACAAGTGTATAGTCCTTTATTTAATTCAAAATATTCATCTTTATCTATTGTATTTAAAATTATGTTTACTATGCTGTCTTGATCTGATTCTTCAATGTTCTTATTTTTCAGATACAATAAAAATTCACCCTCTTTATCAGCGTTAGATAGGTAACTATCTGGATTATCTAGTAATTCTTTATATATAGTGTCAGCTTCTTCGTCGGATAAGTTTCTTATATTATCATGTATAAAATAGGATATTGGATTATCTGAAAAATTCTGAGGGAAAGTATCCTTATATTTGTTAAACAATAAATCTTTAATAAAGTGTTGATTTGTGTCAGAGTCATCCGTAGTATCATCAAATGTTGTTATATTTTTAGATATCTTATAATTTTTTATTAATTGACTATATAAATGGTGTTCAAATACATATAAGTATAAAACAATTATAAATTGATGTTCCTGTACACTTCCTTTTTTTTCTTTCAATTCATCATTTAAAAACTCAATAAAATTGTGAAGTTCTCTCAAAGAATAACGATCACTAATAAAACATTTATTTAAAAATATCTCAAATTGCTCTCGTTTTAAAGGATCTAACCCTCCATAAGTATCTAAAATTTCTTTAGAGTATGATTTTGACAAATCATACGAACTAAGAGATACGGGTAGCTCGATTTTCCTATCAACAAATTTACTCAAATATCTATCAGTTAGCATATTATCTTTGCTATCTGATAATTTATCCCAATCCCCAATAAAAACAATGGGAATATTACCATGTATTACATTAAATAACTTATATGACTCAAGTTGATTTTCTTTTGATACCCTATCAAAATCATCTATTACTAGAATCCTCTTTACCCATTTTGTAAGAAATCCTAACATTCTCATATATATATAATCTGTTTTTAAATTCAATGCCTTATAAACTGCAACGAATAAACCAATAATGACAAAAAATATCTTAAAAGTCGAAGAAAGACTACTTTCCAGTCCAAGATTAATTACTGGTGTGAGTAGTATAGAAATAATAATAGAAGAAATAGCCAATGTATTTACAAATATATTTAACCATGGATACAACCCTTTTAAAGCTAATTCAAAAACTGATCTTTCATCTCTAATTTCCCACAGTTTTAGGTACCTTACTTTCCATCCTTTTTTAAGATATTCTTCACTTTTCTTTAAAAAAGAAGTCTTTCCACTACCCCAAGCCCCATTAAAAAAATAAGTTTTGTAAGTAGCTTTTCTTCTTACTGTTTTAGAAAATTTCTTTTCAGCCTCAGAAGTATCATTAGTAGCCTTTCTTATTACTGTTTCACAAAATTTCTTTTCAGCCTCAGAAGTATTAATAATTATCTTTGGAATATTTTTCATTTTTATCTAACTTTCCACGTTGGCTTTTTTCCCCTTTGAATGCCTTCTTCCTCTCCTCCATAAACTCAATCAATTCTTTTTTGAAAATTTCTTTCTCTTCTTTAGTCAGACCTTTGGAGTTCATACGGAAAAGAAATTCAATATTATCTAGTTCATCAGCTTTTTCTTCTGAATTACCTACTAAATAGTCAACTGACACATTTAAAATTTGTGCAATCTTGACTAGATTTTCTTGTGTAGGTTTTTTGACTCCACGTTCCCATGAAGCATAAGCTGGTTGCGAAATTCCTAGTTCTTCTGCCACATCCACTTGGGTCAATCCTGCTTGTTTTCTAAGGCTTTTTAAGCGTTCCGAAAATTCCATGTTAAACCTCTAAAAAATATTTTCCATTTTTTCAAATTATCCCTTGACATATATAACCGTTGGTTATATAATTTAAATATAGCTGATGGTTATATCGGTTTTAAAAATAATAACGCCTAACTTTCAGCATTATGATCATTGACAACTAAATAAAAAGTGCGTCTGACAACCAGAGGACTGACTATCAAACAACACATAAACTTCGTACCTTTATTGTAATTGTTTTGATAAGTAAAGTCAAGTCCGTTTTATGGTTGAAGTGAAGATAAAAACAAGTATTTTGTGGGCTTCCACGCATTTCGGACCATTAGCACTTTTGCCGAATAGTAAAGTGAACTGGTTACGCAAGAATGCGTAAGAGAATCCCTTGGGTGTGACAATGACTACCTAAAGAGATTGGCCGGGCAAGCGATGGTAATTGACGCAAAGCACCTTGCTAAACGTTGCCACCGTGGAAAGAGGGATCTTTCCAACCAAACAACTTTTCTTTACTGCTGTCTATCTTTTGAGATAGACTTACTCTCAAGCTACTAAGTCTTCTTTATATCTTAGTAGCTTTTTTACGCTTACAATAAAGGAGAACACTATGACAAACTTTTTTCGCATTACAATGTAAACGCCTATACGATAACTATGAATTCACCCATGGTATGTTTAGCTACTCACCTAAACTACAAGCTAAACTCTATGCACAAGCTCTTCTTGACTTCGATCATTTAGTCCAAGAAGCTCGTAAGAATAACTATCCTAGTGGTGATATTCAGTTCTATAGTCGACAGTTTAAACGCAAACTATTTACCCACTATTATTCAAGAGTGAAGCAATTGGCTTAACTCTTTTTCTTTTGCTTAAATTTAGAAAGGAAAATGCTATGATTCCAGAAACACTTGTTATGAAACCAGATTTTATCGGCCCTGCTTACTATGAAAAATTAGGGAATGCCCCTCGCTTTATCTTTGGCAAAGAGGGTAAATACCAACGTCATATCCTTAATAGTGAAAAACATGGGGCTTTCCACGTTATCACCCCTGCTTCGACAATGGTCTTCCCTGAAGATGCTCTTGTAGAAGTGGTTAACCCGATTTTTCTCTCAGACACGGCTCTAAACGGTAACTCAGTTGCCCCAGCTCTTAATGTCTTTGCGGAAAAATTGGTCCTAAAAAAATAAGAAAGTAAAGGAGAAATAAACATGGCTAAAATTGGATTAAACTACGGAGAAAGACTACAAATCGCGGACAAGACCTATCGTGTCATTACAGATGGTCTAAACGTGCCAGAAGTCCTCGGAAAGCTATCTTTCCGTGGCATTGAAGGCCCTGATATCATCTATGAAGAAGACCGTACCCAACGAAACCCTGACGGCTCTTTCGTCCAAATCAATACAGGTGAAATCCGTGGGATTGTGGTGGCGATTCATTCTTCTGTCCAACATGAAACCCTCTTTTTCACCATTGCTGACATGGCACAGTCTGAAATTGAAGACCTAGGCATTAAATACCGGGAAGAGGTAGAATTGGAAGATATTGTGATCACCCACACTCACGTTAACCGTAATGATATTTACAAGCTCTTTGCTTCTAAAATCAAGAAAAAGAATGGAGGAACACCCCTTAAGGAAAACAAACCTCTAGACAACAAGAAAGAAAATTAGGAGGTGATGCACTATGAAACTCTTTACCTATCGTGGGATAAGAGTTAGGGCCTTTTATCGTCATATTAGGGGAATCACCTGGTTTATCTGGTGGTTCCCTTCTTTGTTAACTATTGGAAATTATTGCTATCTTAATCAAGAAGTGCTGAAAGATCATCCCTTGCCACAAGTTTACTTTATTGGGGATGTTTTTGTTGCTTCTTGCTTGGTAACTTACCTTCTGAATCGCATGTGCTACGAGAAAATTGTCTTCTTCCAAAAGCTCAATAGCCTACGGATTTTGTCTCGCTTCCTGATAGAAAATAACCTCTATTTGATTAAAAACATCAGGCGTGAAAACAAAACGATTGAAAAGATTGTCCTTCCTCAGGTCTACTTAAAACAGTCTCGTTACAAGATTGAAGTCCGTTTCATCCTAGAAGGCAATAAATTTCAAGACCGTTTTCTCAATCTTGGGTCAACTCTTGAAGTCATGTTTAACGGGGATTTTCGTAATAAAACCTTTGATAAACGTTTCATCACCTATGACATTGCCATCAACCGCATTGATAGCCGTATCACTATTAATGAGGTCGAGGTCAAGGGTTCTAAGCTTCAACTTATGAAAGATGTCACTTGGGACTATATCGAAGAGCCGCATCTACTCATTGGTGGGGGAACAGGAGGAGGAAAAACCGTCGTCCTTATGACCATTATCTATGCACTCGCTAAAATTGGCTTTGTGGATATCTGTGATCCAAAGAACTCTGACCTGGCTGGTCTCAAAAAGATTCCGGTCTTTCATGGTCGTGTCTATACAAGTAAAGAAGATATTATCCAGTGTTTTAAAGAAAATGTGACATTCATGGAAAAACGTTATGAACTCATGTCCACCTCACCCAATTTTCAAGCTGGGAAAAACTTTACACACTACGGCATGACACCCAAATTCATCCTTGTAGACGAGTGGGCAGCCCTTATGGCTAAGATTGACCGTGACTATAGCTTACAGTCAGAACTCATGGAATACCTCTCTCAACTCGTCCTAGAGGGCCGTCAAGCTGGTGTCTTTATCATCTTTGCCATGCAACGTCCTGATGGAGAATTCATCAAAACAGCTCTCCGAGATAACTTTATGAAACGTCTCTCAGTTGGACACTTGGAATCAACGGGTTACGACATGATGTTTGGAGATGCTAATAAAACCAAAGAGTTTAAAAAGCTTGATGAAATCAATGGGGTCAAGATTAAAGGACGAGGCTATATCGCTAATAACGGGGACTTGGCTGGAGAATTTTTCTCCCCTTACGTACCACTCGACCAAGGCTTCTCTTTCTATGATGCCTACGCAAAAATCCCTATTATGGAATACAATGGCGAAGAATTTGAAGTCTTTGGAGAAATCCACCAACAAACAGAATCGATTGAACCAATAGAGAAGGAAGAAGCTCTAAACAATGGAACCAATGGACGGACGCTCAAGGAATTTGCGGAGGAACAAGACCTCAAAATGGCAACGCTTCGAAAGATCATCTATCTCTTGCAAGAACAAGGCATTGTTTGTGAACGGACGGAATCCGCCATTCTAGTCACTCCTTTTCAAGAAGAACTCCTTCTTGAAAGTCTTATCCACTTTGAGGAGGGGGGACGCAAATCTTATCCAAAAGCCGTTGAAGCGACGCTTAGTCATCATGGGCTAGGACAAGGGCAAGGGCAAGCCTGACCACAGGTCAGGCGCAGACCGTAGCCCGAAGTTCCTAGGCCATGATGAGACTTCAACCCCCGATTTCTAATAGGGGGGTTACATTTGGCCAAAGTGCCACGTCCACCCCTCCTCATTCCTTGTGGGAGTTGGGATTTCAAGATTTAGAAAGTGTGTCACTTTGGTCCAAAAAGTGTGTCACTTAGTCAAAAGGAGGTGTTCCCATGAATGACTAAAATGAGTCCCCTTCAGATCAAAAACTTCAGAAAACAAACAGGCCTTAGCCAAAAATCCTTTGCACAAGCAGTTAACTTACCCATAAGAACTTATCGCTCCTATGAATCAGGGGAAAGAGGTCTCACCATTGACAAGTTTCGAAAACTCAAAGAAAAGCTCGGTTATTATCAAGAGTGTCACAAAAACAATCTCAGGGCTCACATTGACTACTTGCGATTAACTTTCCCTAGTCTACGAGATTTAGAAACTTTCTGTGAGAACTTTCTTTTTTGTCACTTAAGCGAATTTACTGACCAAGAAACACGGCTTATGAATTATACCCACTTGTGGCAACGGGGAAACATTTGGATTTTCGATTTCTTTGATAAGTCTGCGACTAATAACTACCAAACGTGTCTCCAACTATCGGGTCAGGGCTGTCGGGAGATGGAACTCCTCCTAGAACACAAGGGGATTTCTTGGCAGATATTTCTTCAGAATATTCTCTATGCCTACCAAGATGTCAGAGTAAAACGCCTTGATATCGCCCTAGACGAGCTCTATAAAGGCTATGGGCACGAGGAGGAACACATCCAGATCCCCAAGCTCATTGATAAGCTCTACGCCAAAGAAATTGTCCTAGATACCATTCGAAAATGGAACATCACAGGTGGGGGCTCCTTCACCGATAACGACGATATGGAAGCCAATCACGGTCTTTCCCTTTACTTTGGGAGCCGTCAAAGTCAGCTCTACTTTAACTTTTATGAAAAGCGATACGAAATCGCCCGTATGGAAAATATCTCCTTGGAAGAATCCTTGGAGATTTTTGGTATCTGGAACCGCTACGAACTACGCTTTTCAGACCAGAAAGCCCAAGGCGTTGTGGAAGAATACATCAACGGTGTGGACCTCGGAGAAATCGCAAGAGGTATAGTGAATAAAGAAATCCAAGTTTATGATGGTGTCACCCGGTTTGGAGCCTATAAGCCCGATGAAAAGTGGCAAAGGCTCTTTGGAGGAGTTGAACCCCTAAAACTCTCAACCAGTCCACAGCCCTACAGTATCGAACGGACCATTCGCTGGTTGACCTATCAAGTCGCAAACTCTCTTGCACTCGTTTCTGAAGCAGACAAAATCATGCAAACAGAATACATGAAAATGATTCAAAATAGCGGTGAAATCACTGATCGTGGGGAGGCTATCTTAAGACTCCTCAAAACCAACAAACACTATGAACACTAGAAAGGAAATCCCTTATGGAATACAAAGTCGAAATCAATTCATTAAACAACTTTAAAGCCTGGTCTGGTGGCCTTAGTACCTTAAACACTGTCCGTGAACGTGGTGGGATAGATACCCTAACCACCATCTGTGAAGATCTCTTTTCTGGGAATACCCCTACTGACACTCAAATCAATGATTGGCTTTGGTTTGATACAGACTTTATTTACCAAGCGCTAGGCTACGAGGACCTCCTAGAGGGCTAATTCATGCTCAAAAAAATCTATCAAGTAGACTTCCTCCTTCTTCCCGATCAAGAGTTTTGGAACATGTATATCCTCCTTAGGAAAGGGAAGGACTTCTACTATGAATGTGCTGGAAGATGTACCGAAAAACCTCCAGATGATAGGGGCTTCTACGACTATGAACATGCCTGTTTCACCCTAGACGGTCAAGTTTTGAGTCTCAATAAACGGATGCGTCCCTCTCTCATTGCCTATATTCAACAGACCATCAAAAACAATCACGAAACATTTAGAAAGGAAATTGATATGGCCACTAAAACGATTTTTGAAACCAAAGTTGGACAAGTTACCAACGAACTTGGAGAATTGCTCAAAAAGAAAGACCACAAACAGGCTTGGACCAAGGCTGGAGAACTCAACGCTCTTCTCAAAAAAGAAGAATCCAAGGACCTAAAGCCTGAATTAGTCGAACAACTCCACAATGAGTTACGAGGCTACTACTACATCAACAGTGAGATTGAAAAAGCCAATAAGCGCCTCTATGCCAAAGGTTCCAAACTCATTGAACTTGCTAGTCTCTAAAAGGAGGACCTATGACGAAAGCTAAACGATACTTACTAAAAGCAAGAGAATACCTCTCAAACTTTAAAAAGGTGGAGAAGAAAGGAGGCCCACCAAAGCTAAAAGTTACTACGAAAAAGACCGTCAATCTAGCTGTTATCGGAGGAATTTCGTTCCTCCTTTTTGTTGGTCTTATGGGATCCGTCCGTGCCATCACACTCTCAAATAAAGTGGGAACACTACAAGCTCAAGTGGAAGCGACTCAAAAACAAAAAGCACAGCCTATAGACGATAATCGCAAGTATGACTACAAGCTCCAGTATTACCTCAATGACTATGTCTACGCCTACTTCACCCTCCCACAAGAAGGGGATAAACAACAAGCACAAGTCGAACACCTCAACAGTTTCTATAACTTCGTTCCAGACGTCAAAGCACAAGGTCAAGTACGTAACCCTAGCACCCTACTCTACTCACAATTAGTCACGGTAGAAGGTAAGGTAGCTACCTACAAGGTCAAATACAAGGAAATGATCCAACATGACAAAGACACCGAGGAAAAAGAACTGGTAACGGGGTTTAATATTCCCTTTGATGAAAAAGAGGGAAAATACTACGTTTCTGGACTTCCTTGGTTCTCAGCGATTGACTCTTCACAAGCTGGACACTTTAGCGAAGACGACCAACTCCAACTCACAGCCAACGACCACGTCTCAGACAGTCAACACAAGAAGGTTGAAAAGTTCCTCAAGGTTTTCTTTACCAACTATACCACTAACCAAGATAACCTCAACCTCATTGCCAAGAATGTTGCTATTGTAGCCAATACCACCTTTAAAACGATTGACTACACCTATCTTAAGAAAGATGGGGCTGGGCTCATCGCCTATGTACAAGCAACCTTTGAGGTGGGAGGAACGACTCACTCTGAAAACTTCACCTTCACGCTCACAGAAAAAGACAAGAGCTACTATGTCACAAAACTAGAACACACCATTCCTCTCAACTACGCAAACGATAAAGATTAGGAGAACTCTATGAATACAGACAATCTACGCACCTTCCTCCAAGGCGATGGGATTTGGATTCTCACCGCTATCGCTGTTTTGTTGGCTATTAAAGCTTGGCGAAACAGTTCATGGCTTCAACTCTTCTCAGTCGTTGGTTTCTATGCCGTCATTGTCTCTATCGCAAAAGGACAAGATATCCTAAAAGTGGTCGGCTGGTTCCTACGACTCTTTGGTATTGATTCAGGACTTTAAATATGACTGACGAAAGACTCTATGACTACGGTAAGGGCTTGAACGCCCCCTATTGGATCCAGGAAATCAAGACAAAAAAGGGGACTCGCCTTTGGTACTTTGCGACACCAATGCAATTGTCCTTTTTTATTGTCTTTACCTTCGTTTTTGTGGCCATGTTGCTCTTTGGAGGATTCATCCTGGTTCCCCTCGCAAAAGTCACACACTCTATTTCACTACTGCTCTACTGGTACCTCCCCTATAAACTGGCTAAATTCTACACCGAATACGAGCCACACGGTAAGAAGATGCACGTTTTCATTGGGGACTACCTGATTTTCTTCTGGGATTTCAAGCTCAATCAAAAAGCGATCTACCATGAAGACCGAATAGAGCCTGTAGAAGAAATTGTCTTTGAAAAAACAAAACTATAGAAAAGGAGGTCCTATGAGTATTACCTTAACCTATCCTATTAGGGAAACCCATGAAAATCTAGCTCTCAAAAAAGATCGAACGGTGGTGGCTTATTACCGTATCCCCAATACTCCCATCACCATTACAGATGAAGGGAAAAAGGACAAACACAAAATCACAGTTGCTCAAATGATGAAGAAGCTCCAGAAAAACAAGTCCTTTGAGATTTCACTCATTCCCAAAGACTATCTCTTAGAAGAGAAAATGAGGGACTTTTCAGAAGCATTGGCAGATGATAGCCGTGAGCTGGGAGAAGAGCTCCTTCTTTACACGATTGACCGTCTCACGGATGAAATGGAAATTCCTTATCAGTTTGATTGGGTTGTGGGAGTGACCTTACGCAAACAAAATCACGGGGCAACGGTGAAAGACTTGGCCTATGAGAGTTTTAATGAATTCTCAGAGAAAATCGCAAAAGGTCTTGGCTACGAATACGCATTGAGTCCCACCTGGTATGACGATTACAGAAGTGACGAATTCACTATTTTCCAAGCTTTTTCCGTCCTACGTGCTAAACGTCTGACCAATGAAGAACTCTTCTACTACCAGCGGATGCAATACCTCCGCTACATTCCCCACTACAAGAAGGAGGTCCTCGCTAATCGCTCCCAATTTAATATCACAGACACCCTGATTAAAGTCCTAAAAGGAGGCTTCCTCAAGCTCGAAAGTCCTTATGGTTCCTCTTTTGTGACTATTCTTCCTGTTGGAAAGTTTCCCGTGCAATTCAACGGCTTTCACCTAGGCGAATTTGTCCAACGCTTGAACTTTCCCGTAGAACTACGAATTAAGGCAGAATTTATTGATACCAACAAAATCAAGGGGAGAATGGGACGATCTAATACCCGTTATCGAAACATCATGGAAGAAGCTGAAAATACAGACACCGTCCAACAAGATGAAATCATCATGGGATCTATCTCCTTAAAAGACTTGATGAAGAAAGTCGGAAACAAGGAAGATATCATCGAATATGGAGCCTATCTCATTGTTTCGGCTTCTAGTGTCAATCAGCTTCGTCAAAGACGACAAGTAGTTCTCAACTATTTTGATGATATGGGCGTTGAAATCAGTGAAGCTTCGCAAGATGGCCCTTACCTCTTTCAAGCTCTACTCTACGGTGAAAACCTCCAAAAGAAAACACGCACCTGGACACATATGGTCACAGCTCGTGGCTTTTCAGAACTCATGCCCTTCACCAATACATCCTCAGGGAACCGTATCGGTTGGTATATCGGCCGAGTGGATAACTGGACGGGGCGTTGGGACACTATCGCTAAAGCCATTGATTCCTCTAAAAATATCGTCCTCTACAATGCCACCGTCGGAAACAAAGAAGATATCGCCGGAAAGATTACCAAGAACCCACATATCATTATTACGGGTGCGACAGGACAAGGGAAATCTTTCCTCGCTCAGATTATCTTTTTAAGTGTGGCTTTACAAAATGTCAAAACCCTCTATATTGACCCCAAACGAGAACTCAGAAATCACTATCAGGAAGTAATCAACTCCCCTGAATTTGCACGACGCTACCCTGAACGAAAAAAACAGATTGAACACTTTAACTTTGTGACACTAGATAGCTCACTGCCATCAAACCACGGAGTTCTAGACCCCATTGTGGTCCTTGATAAGGAACAAGCCGTAGAGGTCGCAAAGAACATGCTTGAGTTTCTCCTACAAGCTGTCGATGACGTGACGATGGACCAAAAAACAGCCATCACAGAAGCCATCAATACTATCGTGGAGCGTCGAGTGTCTGGTGAAAACGTCGGGTTTAAACATGTCCTAGAAGCCTTAAAACAGGCTTCCTCAACTGAGATTGCCTCCGTTGGTCGATATCTGACGTCCATTGTGACAAACTCCATCTTGGAACTCGCTTTCTCAGATGGCACAACCCAAGGACTTAACTATGAGTCCCGAGTCACTATCCTAGAAGTCAATAACCTCAAGCTCCCAAAGGATGACTCCACAAAGATTTCAGACCACGAACGAAACTCTATTGCCCTCATGTTTGCACTTGGGGCCTTCTGTACCCACTTTGGTGAACGCAATGAAAATGAAGATACCATTGAGTTCTTTGACGAAGCTTGGATTCTTATGAAGTCCGCAGAAGGAAAGGCCGTAATCAAAAATATGAGACGTATTGGACGCTCTAAGAACAATACCTTAGCACTGATTACACAATCTGTGCATGATGCGGAAAATGACGATGACACGACTGGATTTGGGACTATCTTTGCCTTCTATGAAAAATCTGAACGTGAAGATATTCTCAGACACGTCAATCTCGAAGTCACTGAAAGTAACCTCGAATGGATTGATAATATGATTTCTGGTCAGTGCCTTTACTACGATGTCTACGGTAATCTCAATATGATTTCCGTCCACAATCTCTTTGAAGATATTGATATGCTTCTAAAACCTATGAAAGCAACAGTGTCTTCAAGTCTCGAAAATAAATACGCTAGTTAGGAGGTGAACCGATGCAAGAAGCTTTTGCCAAGCTAAAGGGAGTGGATATCTTCTCCCTAAAGTCCTACATGGAACCAACCAACTTTGGCTCTTTTAATGGAGCCTGGGTTCTGATTAATGAACTCTTCGTTAACCTCTTCTTTTTCATTCTCAATGCCGTCGTTGGCTTCTTTTCCCTCCTCATTCGCATCTTAGAAAAGATTGATCTCTATACCACCTATAAAACCTATGTCTTTAATGGGGCAAGCAGTATTTGGCACGGATTTACTGGCTCTAATACTGGCAACATTACCAACAAATCACTTGTAGGCACCTTGCTTTTGGTTTTAGCTTTCTACCTGTTCTATCAGTATTTCTTTTCAAAAGGCTCCTTTTCAAGAACACTCCTCCATGTCTGTCTAGTACTCCTATTAGCTCTGGGGTACTTTGGGACAGTTGCTGGAACTTCTGGTGGTCTCTATCTCCTTGATACCGTTAATAACGTCTCTAAAGACGTTACCAAAAAGATTGCAGGGATTAAGGTGGACTATGCCAAAGACAAGTCAATTAAAATTGGAAAATCGATGTCGGATAGCTACATTGCAGAAACGTCCTATAAAGCCTATGTCTTTGTCAATACTGGCCAAGAAAATGGAAAATACAAGAATAGCCAAGATGGGAAAGAAGAAGCCTTTGACGACAGTAAAGTTCTTGGAACGAGTGATAAGAATGGAAACTTTAAGGCAGTCAAAGCGAAAGACCGTTCCAAGTATTTAGATGATTTAGGAGATGGCGCCAACGATGATGGTGAAAAGAACCGTTGGGTGTCAGCCATGCCAGACTTCATCTTTACTCGGATGTTCTATGTGATTTTTAAAATTGTAGAAGCCTTTGTATTAGCCGTCCCCATTATCCTTATCCAGCTCTTAAATGTAGTGGCTCAAATCCTTGTCCTCACCATGATTCTACTTTTTCCAGTAGTCCTTCTCATGTCATTCGTTCCAAGGATGCAAGAATTGGTCTTTGGGGTGCTTAAAGTTATGTTTGGGGGCTTGATTTTTCCAGCGATTACAACTCTCTTAACACTCCTTATTTTCTATATTGAAAAAATGATAGAAAACATTGTCACAAATGGGTTTGATGGTGTTCTAAAAACCTTACCGTCACTTCTTTTATTTGGTCTTGTCTTCAAACTCTTAGTATCGGTGGTTTCTAAAGGTGTCATCTATTTCCTCATCTGGAGATTTAAAGGCCAACTCATCCAATTCATTCTTGGCTCCAAAGCTCGAATGGTTGCGACAGATATTGGGACTAAAGTTGAACATGGCGCCACAAAAACCAAAGAGGTCGCTTCACAAGTTCCAACACGAAGCCTTGCGACAGCTCAACATCTCGGAAACTTTGCATTGGCTGGTGCTGGTTTTGGGACTGGGGTGATGATGAATGCCAAGAGCCACTTCCTAAATGCTGGCTCCTTCTTTACCCGTAAAGAACCAAGCCAACCAGAAACAGTCATACCATCTGGACCTACAGAAGCTCCAATAACCCCAGAATCTCCAGAACCAATTATTCCTCCAACACAGACACCACCTGATACTTTTAAGCCGATTGAAGAAGAGGACATAACACCTCCAAGTGACTCACCAATCATGTCAGAAGGAACATCTAGTTCAGAGGATGAATTCCAAACGCTCAGAGAAGAGTGGATTTCACCATTCAAGCAATACCGTATTAATACCCTAGAACGTAGATTGGATGCTTACAAGGACCCTCAAGCTATGTACAAAGCTCAAGGATCTAATGCCTTCACCCGTGCTTATCGTCAGACTATGACACGAGACGATAAAATAAGAGCCAATATCGAGCGACGAGATCGTTTAACTCAACGCCTAAACCAATTGAGAGGAGAATAGAATGAATACTAAAATACGGTCAAGAACAGCCTTTCCAAGAATGCTTGAAGAAACACTTTTTAAGGCTTACCAAGAAGGAAAACGCTCCGTCGATTTCCTTCTTTTATTTCCAGTATCAGAAAAAGATAAAGACCAGATCATTGCACAAACAAAAGCTCATTCCGTCGTCTTAGATGCCAAATGGCGCTTTGGGACTGTTCTATTTACAGCTTATATCAGACATTGAGTAGAAAGGAGAGCCGATGAAAAAACTAAAATGGTATTTATTGTCTAGCCTCATTCCGCTTTTCTTTCCTGTTTTTATCATTATCATCATTATAGGAGCAGTTGGAGGAGGTAGCACTGGGGGCTCATCTCAAGCACCAAATGGGGCAACCTACACAGACCACTGGTCAAATGGAGACCCTTATACCCATAATTTACTCGTCCATCGCTATGGTATTAAAGCAGAGCAATTGGACGGTTTTTTAGATACTTTAGGAATCTCCTATGACAAGAAGCGCATCAATGGGAAAAAGCTCCTAGATTGGGAGGCTAAGTCTAATCTAGATGTTCGTGCCATTGTTGCGATTGCCTTAAATGAAAGCTCACTTGGAACAGCTGGAGTCGCTACAAATCCAGGCTCTAATATGTTTGGTTTTGGGGCATTTGACTCTAATCCAGAAAATGCCAATAATTTTAACGATGAAGTGGCAGTTGTTGGACTCACCAATCAGACCATCATTGGCAATAAAAATGAAACCTTCAAGGTCCAAGATGACAAAGCACAAAAATTTGCGAGTGGGTCTCTCAATACCTCAACAGATGGTGGAGTCTACTTCACCGATACCTCTGGCTCAGGAAAAAGGCGTGCTGAAACCATGCAAAAACTCGATACTTATATTGATGAGCATGGAGGCACACCCAAGGCCCCTGAACAAACGACAGGAAAAACCAGAGACGGAGGTGGTGTCACAACTGGGGACGTACCACAAGGCTACAGCCTCACCAAAGAAATCAATACCTCAAGCTATACAGGGCTGTCTTATCCCTGGGGACAATGTACCTGGTATGTCTACAACCGAGGAAAAGAAGTCGGTGTTAGCTTCGGGGAATATATGGGAAATGGGGGTCAATGGATGAATGCCCCTGGTTACCAAACAACTCATACCCCTACCGAACACTCCGCACTATCTTTTAGCTCGGGACAAGCTGGTGCAGATTCAACCTATGGACACGTTGCCTTTGTGGAACAAGTCAAATCAGATGGCTCCATCCTTATCTCTGAATCAAACGTCAAGGGGTTAGGAGTCGTTAGCTACCGCACTTTTGATGCAGAAACAGCAAAACAATTTACTTATGTTATTGGAAAATAGAAAGGATAATCATATGGATACACTGCAACAAGTAAAACTAGAAAAAATTGAAGGTCTACTACAAGTTTTAGTAAATCTTCTTGATAAAAAGACTGATACAAGTCATCTCGAAATTATGACTCAAAAACAAGTTCTCAAAGAACTTAATATTTCTCCAAATACACTCAAAAGTTGGGAACGCAAAGGATTACCACGCCTTGAACCTCCTATTGAAGGAACACGAACTGTATATTATAAACGTGGTGACATCTTAAAATTCTTGACCATTTAAGGAAAAAACATGCAGATAGAAACTATAGAAAGAAACAATAAAAAAGTTCTCAAGAAAACAAAAAAAGATGGCACAATAACTTACTCTATGAAGGGGGCCTACCTAGGAACTGACAAAAAAACAGGAAAGCAAGTTACAACAACCATAACAGCCCCAACTCTAAAGGCACTAGATCGTAAATATTTAGAGGCTAAAAGAAAATTTGAAGAGAATGATTCTACTCGAAAAAACACTGTAGCTATCGGAACTATACAAGAACTGTCTGAAATTTGGTATAACAGTTATAAATCATGGGTTTCTTCAGATAATACACGAAATAAAGTGAGGGGATATTTAGATACCTATATCATCCCAAAATTTGGTGATTATAAGATGGATGCTATAGAGTCTACGGAAGTACAGAAATGGGTTGATCAATTAGCAGAACAAGCACGTATTGAAGTCAACAAAGGTAAACGTAAGGCGGATAAAGGAAAAGCTTCTGATTATGGAGCTATCATTCATAAACTAATAGATATTCTTGACTTTGGAATGGTACACTTCAACTTAAAGAAAAATCCTGCGAAACAAGTTAGAATACCACCAAAACCAAAGCCAACTCAAAAACGAATTCATGTTCTTCATGAACAAGATATAGCCATATGGCTGAATTATTTAGATACACTGCCTAATACGAGAGCAAACAGACGATTTAAAATCATCTGTAACACTCTTCTTGCCTCAGCTTTGAGAATCAATGAACTATTAGCACTAGAAATTGATGATTTACTTTTTGATACTTTAGAAATAAACGTCAGTAAGACTCTCATGTGGAAGAAAGGGGATAAAAAATTAGGCACTAAAGGAAAGGTTGTTTGTAAAAATTCTGCGAAAACTGATTCAGGAAATCGTAAAGTTTCAGTCCCAATTAGCATCCTTCAAGACCTTAGAGACTTCAATAATGAAATGAATATCTATTTTGAAAAACACGGGCTACCAAAATCTAAACTGATATTTCCGACAATCTATGGAAATTACATGACTGATCGTAATGAACGAGCTACACTTACCAGACGTTTACATGAAATAGGTTTACCCAATTACGGCTTTCACTTATTCCGTCACACCCACGCTTCCTTAATGCTCAATTCTGGAGCAGATTGGAAAGAATTACAAGAACGAATGGGACACAAATCTATTTCAACTACGATGGACATATACGCTGAATTAGATCCTAACCGCAAGAATGAAGCAGTCGATATTTTGATGAAACGTCTTGCAAAAATAAAAGGTGATAATTAACAGTAATTTAAACTCTACCTTTTTCTCTACCTTTTCATTACCAAAAAATAAAATATTATTCAGAACATGATGATATCAAGGTTTACAGGTACATGAGAAGGATATTACTTAATACTTACTGAGGT